>JAVHPR010000081.1:0-5759 GCA_036170695.1 Bacteroidia bacterium | reverse complement strand
GCAGTTCGTAATACTTAGAAGTCCTATTACCCGCAGTTCGTAACACTTAGAAGTCTTATTACCCGCAGTTCGTATCACTTAGAAGGCCTATTACCCCCAGGTGGCGTATTGTAGTTTAAAATCATTTTCATTCCTCCATTTACACTGCCATTGGCTTAATCATACTTTCTATAAAATCAGTTTCTTCATTGGTCAGTTTATATTTGGCGTATAATTTTCTGTCAATTTTTTCTATTGACTTACTCCAATCAATATCTGATTTTGAGGTGAAGTTTTGAAGAGGAATAAATTTATATGTTTTAGAAGTCGCATCTTGACTTGCTTTGCCTATACTATGCTGAAATCTTGCAAATTTTGTCGTGAAGTATTTGCAAAGATTAGTTGCAGATATTTTATCTAATTCTAAATCTACTCCTACAACTATATAAGACTCAGTACAAATTGTCTTTGGACTACCAACAAATGTATTAAGGTTATCATCATTTAATTCAGTTCCAATGTTATTTGCTCTTGGTGTATAGACCTTAAACTTGTCAATCCATTCTGTGTTTTTTGTGATTTCGGCTCTCTCTAGGTAACCAATTTTTTTTCCTTTTCCATAACAAATGACAGGTTCTTTTAATCCTTTATTGGAATCACGGAATTTTTCGTCTTTTGAGAAATATCCTCTGAACCCAAATGGTCTTAATGATGAGATGTGATTCTCAAAAGATTCAAATTCAGGATGAGAGTTAATTTTATTAATCATCTCTATTGCTATACTATGACGAATAAGTATATCAGAATCTTCTGTTTTCAAACTACGAGTATTGATTTTTGGTATTAGATTATCTTTATAAGTAAAGACTTTAGTTAATCCTTTTGTATTATCATACGCTTTGTCCCATAAAAAATAACAGATGCCTCCTCTAAGATTTATATTTTGAAAAATCAATTCCGGTTTTAGAAAGTCATGCAATTCCGAAATATGGGTGTCATTGAGCATTTGGTCCCGAAATTCATTTAATCCTCTTCCGCCAGCAAACCACCTTGTGGGCATAATCATAGCTACTAATGGTTTCATAGCTTAGACGACATTAGTCTTATGGAATACATTGTATTCAATAGCATAAATAAAATATATGTCGTCTAAGTTATGCATTTATTAGTATATTACTTGGATTCAATTTTTTTGCAATATCTACAAAGAGATTATAAATAGGTTTAGCACTTGCTTGAGCACCTCCATCACTTTGCTGATAAGGAGGATTGCCTACGATTACATTAAACTTCATTTTCTTTTTATTTATTTTTATGGTGTCCTTTTCAATCAATTTGTTTTCTTTGATTAAATCATAAGACGTGTAGTTTTCTTCAATAAGATTAACATTTAATTCGAGTAGCGAGTAAACTTTTCTTGTAAACTCATAAGCAATTTTTGAAGTCGGAATAGAGTAAAATTTATTTGCTACTTCTTTGCCCAACTTTTTGTAAACTGCATAAACAAACTCACCTTGTTTAGCCGCAATATCCAAAAGCAATGTAGATTTATCAATGGCTTTAACAGGTAAAGCGTTAATAATTTTGTCGGTTACAATTTCAGGAGTTACAATTTCAGAATCTGATAAGCGACTAAACTTTTTCATAGCGTTACTTGCTCTTCCTATTGGAGAAATTGCTGTATCATTTGCTAATGAATTTATGTTTTGAATTTTATAATCTAGTTCGCTTAATATAAATGGATTGATGTGCTTTTGAAATAATTCGAGAATAATATTATCAGGATTTAAATTTGAAGCAATTCGCAAATTATTAGCATTGCCCTTAATTTGACTAATAACCTCTTGTAGTGACTTAATTCTCGAATCTGTTAAAAATGCAAAGAATAAAATTCTTGCATAAAACATAGCAAATTGACCTTTATAATCTGTTTCTACTTCATCCTCTGACGCTTTGGATTTCTTAGTATTTTCATCTGTTTCATCATCTGTTTCAGGCTCATCTTCTATATCAAACTCATCACCTTCGCCCAAAGAAGGTTTAATTTCTATACCTTGACGTGAACCAATTTTTCCTTGTTTTTCAATTTCTGCTTTTATTTCTTCTATATCTAACAAAGAATAATCAATTGATATAGTTGTGGCTTCATCAAACACGCTTCTGCTACTTGAATATTTTCTAATTGCATCAAGTATGTCGGCTGGTTTTATTTGTACAATTTTATTGTTATTCAAAACAACAATAGGAGATATTTCAAGCTCTCTTCTAATTCTATCTTCTAACTTGCTATTCCCGTTGGATTCTATGTTTACATTGTATATCTGAGATTTATGTTCCTGCATTTGGAACATTCTATTTGGGTTAAAGTCAACCAATAAAGTTTGTGGCTTCATATTGTACTTAACCACATCTCCGTTTGGCTCTTTGTAAACCTTTATAAATTGATTTTGCAAACGAAAAATTGCTTGGTCGTATTCTTGCGGAGATGCTGTGTCTTTGAGGTAAAGCATAGTGTCCCATTCATGGACAGTACTTCCAGTTAGCATCCTGTTTACTGTTAAAGTTATCGTTTTTATATTTTCACTTTCACATTTTTTAATTTTGGATTTTACAGATTGCGTGTCTTTATAGTTTTTTTCGTTCTCAACTCCCGAGATATTTATGATTTCATAATTACTAAGATGTTTAAACTTGTGTTTCTTGATTAGTAATTCTAAAGCATCACAAGATGCTCGATAAGGCAAGACACAAACAATATGACGACACATTTTGCCTTCTTTTATTTTGTCATAATCCAAGAAGCTTAATAAATTGGCATCTTTTTCTGAACCATCAATTACTTTTAATAAGTCAATAATTTCTTGCTCATACTTGAATTTTTTATGTAGTTTTTTTACTTTGTCTAGGGTTATTGATTGAGGTTTGAAAAGTTCTGAAAAAGCGTAGGTAACACCTTTCTTTTTCATTTCTTCCATTTTTTTTCGGGAAGATTCATTGGGGTTAAATGCAAATCGAATCATTTGAGGAAAGCCGTAATATGGGTTATCCCATTCCTTAATTTCATCTTTATTAAGATTTTCTAAATCCCATTTTTCTTGGTCTTCTGCAATGTCAGAAAATTGATAAAATGCAATGATGTCATCATTTGTGAATTCGCTGTTCATCAAAATGCGATACGGAGTACCGGAAAGATGAATGCGAATTTTAGCATTGAAAACTTTTGTATTAATTTCTATATCATCTAATGTGTTGTCATTGAGTTTTAATTCACTTTTAATTTCTTTTGCACTTAAATTTTCCTCTTTTAAAACCTTACCATATTCTGTTGCTCTTGCTCCAAAATGTGTTTCATCAATTAACAGTAAGTCAATTTGTTTTTCAAATATTTTTTTGTGTTTTGGTTTTATAATATCCCCTTGTAGGTCTTGTAACGTAAGAAACAAAACAATTTTTTCATTTGCCTTTTGTTTCTCAGCTAAAATCGTATCGTTTTCTAGAAGAGAATCACTATCAAGAAAACTATAACCTTTGAACTTTACGTGGCTTTCGGTTGTTCTTTTCCATTCTTCTTTAACATCTGCTTTTGCAGAAACTACAATTACAAATTTTGCATCCATTTCAACTGCACAGCACATAGAAGTAAATGACTTACCAAAACGCATAACAGCGTACATTAAAAGGTTTTGCCTGCCTTTTTTTACGGCTTTTTTAAAATTGTCTATTGTTTCCTGTTGATTTGGACGTGGCGGGTAATTTTCATCTCTCTTGTATGTATGAGATAGAGGTACACGGCTTGAATCGAATTTGTAATACCGATATTTATCAGAGTTTTTTTTGTAGTTTATTTCTATATCTTTTATAGCGTCTTTTATATCTTTTTCAGTGGTGTCAGCAAAAAACTCGTTTGAAAAATATGGTAGGTTTTTAATAATGTTTTTACCTAAACGCTTTTTCTTGAGTTCATTTTCTAAAAAAAGATGTATTGCTAAATCTCTGTAAAATGTTCCATCATCTAATTTCGCCTTTTCTGAAAATTTTTTTTCCAAATTAGGAAAGTGTTTACGCCATTCATTAAGTCTTTTTTCAAGTGGACGGTAAGTGTCGCCCACTTTCAAATAATCAGGTACAGTCTTAGTGGAAAAAGCATAAATGTGAGGTTCAACTCTTCCGATTATTAATTCATTGAGAATATCTACATTGATTTTATTTATTTCTGACATAGTTATTCAAGTTTATTTATTAAGTAGGTCAACAAATTTTTTTGTTGTACCTATTGCACCTGTTTCAATATCTCTTTCATCCCAATCCATAATTTTACAATATTTACCATTGTGTGCTAAAATGTTTTGCGATTTACACCCATTGCACTTAACGACTTCTTTTTCTGAATTACCAAACAATTCGTTATTTTCTATAATTATATCGGTGCAACTGTTAGGTATCACACCTTTTAAACCATCCATCTGCCAAACATTCCACGATATAATATTGGCGATGTGCTGAATTGATTTCAGTAGGGGTGCTTTTCCAAATTTGGAAGTGTAATTTTCTATAAAGGTTATGAGCATTGCTTCACGAGCAAGAAGCAAACTATCACCTTGCCATTCAAAAGCGTAAGTGTTTTTGAATGCAGTTTGAGTTGCTTTTAACCATTCTTCCGAAGAATTGACGTTTTCATTAATTACTCTCAATTTCCTGTCTAAAATTCCAATACGATTTTCAATTGTTATAAACTCTCCGGTTGTAGTATCATATCTGCTAGCGATGTATGGTGCTTCTCCGCAAGCAATTTCTAAACGAGTGTCGCGAATGTAATGTTTCCAAGTTTTACTTTTTGGGTATGTTATTTTCTCGTTGTTTATTTCCCAAGTTTTAGAACCATCTTTTGACAAAATTTCTGTGTTAAAAACACTTTCTCTGCCAAACCAAGCATTGTCAATTAAATTATTTTGAGCGTTACATATCCACGAAGGTGTAAAAACTTCTGCCATTTCTTTGGATCTGGATTGCTGTAAAATTTTGTCTTTATGAACTCTTGGCATGATGATACTTCCGTAATCACCAGTAATTAAATCAGGCAAAATTTGTGAACTAAAACTATATGATTCTCCTATGTGGCCGTAATTGTCTGTAGCCCAAAAGATGTTTTTATGTGTGGTTTGATCACGCAGTAGAATGTCGAGAACATTAGGATATTGCTCGATTATTTCACTCTCTAATATGTCGATTCCTGTGCGCATTTATAAATTTTCTTTGTTGGATTTTAAAAGCTCTTTTACATTAATTTCAAGATACAAACAAATATATGGATAATTACGGTCGAAATGTGGTGTTCCGTTTATTATTGTCAACCGTCTGCTCGTTGGGTGGTGGGTGGGCTTTTGGTGCGGTCGAGCAAAATTAAATGTGGTGTTTTTGTGTCGGCTTGCGCGTTGGCAAAACACCTCTTTTAATTTTGCAGAAGCGTTGGCTTTTTTCTGTCAGTCCGTACAAAGTGCTGTTTTTGTTGGTTTTTTTTACAATGACCGCTAACGGGCGGCTATGTGATGAGCGGATTTACGAAGAAGTATTTGTCTGCCGAGACAAATGCTTATTTGAAAAGACGCTCACCAAATGTACTGAAATGCAAGCTTATAACATAGCCAATGTTAGTTGCATTTGTTTCTTTTTTTTTGTGCCATTAAGTTCTGCGTAACGGTCTACAAGTGAGCAAACACAGGCCGTGCCATTTTTTCTGCGTAACGGTCTACAAGTGGGCAAACACAGGTCGTACCGTTTTT
>JAVHPR010000080.1:0-1156 GCA_036170695.1 Bacteroidia bacterium | reverse complement strand
CTTGAACCAGCGACCCTCTGATTAACAGTCAGATGCTCTAACCAACTGAGCTAAGAAGGAATGTTTCCTTTGAATAAAATGAAGTTTTCCATAAAAAGGAGTGCAATATTAGTGTCTTTAAAGCAAATATCCAATATATTTGTGCAAATAATTTTAAATATATTATATGAGTCTATTAGTTATAGGTACAGTGGCCTTTGATGCCATTGAAACTCCTTTCGGAAAAACCGATAAAATCTTAGGTGGAGCCGCTACATATATATCGTTGGCAGCATCTTATTTCACCAAAAATATCAATTTGGTTTCGGTGGTAGGGGAAGATTTTCCTTCCGAAAACATTAAAATGCTTCAGGAGCATAATGTAAATACTGATGGTTTGGAAGTGTTGAAAGGTCAAAAAACATTTTTTTGGTCGGGTAAATATCATAATGATATGAATTCACGTGATACAATTGCCACAGAATTAAATGTATTGGAAAATTTTAATCCTATTGTACCAGAGGCATATCAGGATTGTGACTTTTTGATGTTGGGTAACCTTGTACCTATAGTTCAGCAAAAGGTTATAGGTCAACTGAAAAAGCGTCCGAGCCTTGTTGTATTGGATACAATGAACTTTTGGATGGATATAGCTATGGGCGATTTATTGAAAACTCTTAAATTAGTTGATGTTTTAACGATTAACGACGAAGAAGCCCGCCAGCTTTCTCAAGAGTATTCATTAGTAAAAGCTGCGAAAAAGATATTGAAAATGGGCCCCAAGTTTTTAATTATTAAAAAAGGTGAACATGGTGCTCTTTTATTTAATAATGAACAGGTATTTTTCGCTCCTGCATTGCCGTTAGAAGAAGTATTTGACCCAACAGGTGCAGGTGATACTTTTGCTGGTGGTTTTATCGGATATTTGGCTCAAACAAAAGATATTTCTTTTGATAATATGAAACGGGCCCTTATTTTTGGATCAGCAATGGCATCATTTTGTGTTGAGAAATTTGGTACAGAAAAATTAATCGGGCTTACACAGGATCAGGTTGAAAAACGTGTTCAGGAATTTGTTGAGCTTGTTCAATTTGATATTGCGCTCGTATAAAGGGATATTCCGGAAGGTCTTTTAAAATTTAAGATTCAATGTCGTTTTTTAAGATTATTTTCTAAT
>JAVHPR010000079.1:0-5838 GCA_036170695.1 Bacteroidia bacterium | reverse complement strand
ACCACCTGAGTAGCCAAAAATCTAATCTAAAAAACTGCAATGTGGGTTAAATAAAAAAACAGCCCAAAAGGCTGTTTTTTTTATGTTTTTATAATCATTCGACAATTTTCTCAAATCGTTTGTTGTCAACCTGAACCTACAAAATTTATTTCTAGCCTTGATTGGTATTTTATACTAAGCAGCTAACAAGATGACAAAAAGGTCATTCCGAATTTATTTCGGAATCCAATTCCAATGGATGCTGAAACAAGTTCAGCATAACAACGCATTGATAAACTTGTTTCGGGTTTAATATTAGTTTCATTTCATTAGAAAGTCTTTCAATTCTTTAAACTCCGCCTTTATAACAATGCTTTTTTTCTTTAGTTTAAAAAGATATTCCGCTGAAACCGGTATCTCTATTTTGGTTTTAGTGATATTTTGGACAACTTCATCAAATTTAACAGGATGCGCTGTTTCAAGAATGAAACCTTTCTGATTTGGATGGTGTTCTAAATAATTTTGAAGTCCGGTATAAGCCACAGCACCATGCGGTTCTAAAAGATAATTATATTTTTTGTAAACCTCCGAAATTGTTTTTGCTGTAATAGTGTCATTAACACAGCAATTGCTGATCATCTCTTTAATTTGGCTATGATTGTTGGCAAACAATTCCAACAAACGGACGAAATTGCTTGGATTTCCCACATCCATCGCATTAGAAATAGTTGCAACTGCGGTTTTTGGCGTAAACGTATTATTGATAATATAATCAGAAAACACATCATTACTATTGCAGGCAGCAATAAAATGTTTGATTGGTGTGCCCGAAAAATAAGCAAGCAGTCCTGCGCAAATATTTCCGAAATTACCACTTGGCACGCTTACCACGGGTGCAAATTCATGAGGCCATTGCTGCAAGGCATAAAAATAATAAAACTGCTGTGGCAGCCAGCGTGCCACATTTATTGAATTTGCGGAAGTAAGAGAAAGCCGTTGATTTAACACCTCATCTGAAAAGGCTTGCTTCACCATGCTTTGGCAATCATCGAAAGTTCCCTGAACTTCGAGGGCAGTGATATTTTTTCCAAGTGTTGTTAATTGTAATTCCTGTAGCTTGCTCACTTTACCTGAAGGATAAAGAATCACAACATCAACTCCTTTTACATCTAAAAATCCATTTGCCACGGCACTGCCTGTATCCCCTGATGTAGCAACCAATACCGTTATTTTTTTATCATTTCCTCTGGAAAAATAACTCAGACAACGACTCATAAACCTGGATCCAACATCCTTAAATGCCATTGTAGGTCCATGAAAAAGCTCCAGAGAATAAATACTTTCTGTAATTTTTTTTAACGGAAAATCAAAATTTACAGTCTCCTCGCAAATAGTGTATAAATCCCTGTCGGGAATGGTGTTCCCGACATAGGGGCGAATTACTTCAAAAGCGATTTCACCTTTTGTTAGAGATTTTAATTGTTTTAAAAAATCAGGCGAAAGCACAGGTATCTTTTCCGGGAAATACAATCCTTTATCGGGTGCCTGTCCTGTAATCGCCGCTTCCCGGAAATTAACCTGGGACGATTTTTTATTGGTACTATAGTACAACAAATGTTAAATGTTAAATGGAAGATGGAAAATGTGTTGCTGTTTTAAAAATTATTGATTCTCTGAGGAAGACTTTTTAATTGTTAAAAATATAGCTTTTAATTCATTGCTTTCCTTCAAATATAAAATAAAATCATTTTTATATTGTTCGTCATCATACAGTTCATTAAGAATCCGCAACCAATAAACACTTTCACGCGCTTCTTTATAAGAAATTCCTATTTTATTTGTGAAATCTCTTTTAGAAACTGCGCCTTGCGCTTCCTCATAATTTGCTCCAATTGAAACAGAAGATCTTCCAAGTTGTCCTTTTGGGATTCTATAAATATAATCATCGGGAAGTTTTCTTAAAAACTTCAACATATTTACACCAAAAATAAAAGTTCGTTCAAGTAATTCTTTTGTTTTATCATTCATAGTTGCAAAGGTATGATGGAAGATGGAAAATGGAAGATGTGTAAGTATATTACAATATTATTGTTTTTTTGTGGATGCTTTTAAATCACTAAGAATATTTTTTTTAATTTAAGAACATTTCCATTTCGCTTCTTTCCATCCCATCTTCCATTTTCCATCTTCCCTCTCACATTTGACACTTCACTCCTTCATTACTTATTGTAGTTACATGCGTATGAAAATCGATATTTATATTTTGATATACGGCTACAATAGCTCCCTCCACAGCTTTGGCTGTAGCTTCATCTTTGCTGAGCATAAAAACGGATGGTCCTGAACCTGAGATTCCTCCACCTAATGCGCCTGCTTCCAAGCTTTTCTTTTTTACTTCATCAAAACAAGGAATCAAAATGCTTCGTATCGGTTCAACAATCACATCCACCAGCGAACGACCAATGAGGTCATAATCACTTTTCATGAATCCTGCAATCAGCCCGGCCACATTGCCCCACTGGGTAATTGCATCCTTCAGTAAAATTTGTTTTTTTAATATACCTCTTGCATCGGAAGTTTTAACCTCTATCTGTGGGTGTAAAATGGTCACATATAAAGGCGGTGCAGGTATAGCAATGATATCTAATGGATTAAGTGAACGAATCAGCGTCATCCCTCCATAAATGCAAGGAGCAATATTATCTGCATGTTTAGAGCCGGAAGCCACTTCTTCGCCACACATTGCAAAACCAACCAATTCTTCATTTGAAAAACGATTATTTAATAAATGATTTGCACCAACCACCACACCTGCCGCACTGGCTGCACTGGAACCGATGCCGCTGCCCGGTTTTATTATTTTGGTGCTTTCTACAACAAAACCAATATCTTCAGAAACAGCATCTAACAAGGCAAGCAAAGCCATGCCAATAACATTTTTTGTCGGATCGGTTGGTAAATTATAATCATCTTTATTAATGATAGTAAGGCCCTTCCCGGCAATTTTCCGAATCAGCATTTTATCGAAAGGGCCATCAAGAGCGAAACCCAATACATCAAAACCACAAACCACATTAGCAACGGTAGCTGGTGACAATACTTTTATTTCAGTCATTTGTTGTTGCTCGTTATTTGTTGTTTTGTAAAATCAACCCTAACAGGGTTCGAAACCCTGTCAGGGGAACATTGAAAAATTGCCTACTGTAAAATTGACAAATTATTTCTTTGGCTGTTGCTTTTATACCCTCGCCGCCCTGATTATATCAGCAAATATTCCAGATGCCGTGACATCCGCGCCAGCCCCTGCTCCCTTAATTACTAATGGTTGCTGTGCGTAACGATTGGTGTAAAAAAGTACAACATTATCCTTTCCATAAAGATGAAACAAATCGTGTTCTTTGTTGATGTGCTGCAAAGCTACAGAAGCTTTTCCGTTTTCCAATTTAGCAACAAATTTTAATTTACAATCCTCTCTTGCTGCTTTTTGATAGAGGGCTTTGAAATGTTCTTCGTGTTTTTCTAATTCTTTATAAAAATCAGCAACGCTTCCTTCCATACAGGAGGCAGGAAGAAAAGAATTATTTTGTATTTCCTCCATTTCCATTTTGTAACCTGCTTCACGAGACAAAATAAGGATCTTCCGCATCACATCTTTTCCACTTAAATCAAGTCTTGGATCCGGCTCTGTATAACCTTCATCTTGTGCTTGCTTTACAATGGCTGCAAAAGTTGACGTTCCGTCATAATTGTTAAATACAAAATTGAGCGTGCCTGATAATACAGCTTCAATTTTATTTATTTTGTCGCCACTACGCATAAGATCGTTGAGTGTGCCAATAACCGGCAACCCCGCACCAACATTAGTCTCATATAGAAAAGAAGTGTTAAATTCCTGTGCCAGATCTTTTAACATTTTATAATTTTCATAACCCGAAGAACAGGCAATTTTATTACATGCCACTATTGAAACACTTTTTCTTAATAGTGCAGCATAACAATCGGCAACCTTGGCGCTTCCCGTGACATCAACAAACACAGAATTGCGTAAGTTTTTTTGTTCGATGAAATCCGTAAATCCCTCTAAAGTCATGGCTGGAGCCTCTTGCAATTTTTCTCCCCAATTTTGTAAATCAATTCCTTCTTCATTCAGCAACATTTTTTTACTGCTGGAAATACCTATTACCCGTATTTGCAGGTGTAGTTGCACATCAATATACTTTATCTGATGTTTTAACTGTTCAATCAGCTTGCTGCCGACATTGCCGCAGCCTGCCAAAAAGAGGTTTAGCTGTTTATGCACTTTTTCAAAAAAAGCTTCATGCAAAACGTTGACTGCCTTTTTTACATCAGCCGTCTTAATTACTGTTGATATGTTTTTTTCAGAAGAACCCTGAGCAATGGCACGAATGTTAATTCCGTTTCTCCCCAATGTTCCAAACATTTTCCCACTGATACCCGTATGATTTTTCATGCTTTCGCCAACCAAAGCAATGATTGACAAATCACTTTCGACAATTAGCGGTTCCACTTTATGAAAGGCAATTTCATTTGCGAATTCTGTATCTACAGCCTCCTTCGCTTTTCGTGTATTTGCTTCATCAATGGCCACACAAATAGAGTGTTCGGAAGAAGCCTGTGTGATCAGAATAACATTTATTTTTTCGTTGGATAATGCTTCGAACAGTCGTTTTGAAATGCCCGGCACACCCACCATTCCGGAGCCTTCGAGACTTAACAGACTTATTTTACCGATGCTTGAAATTCCACGGACACTGTTTATGTTTCCCTGAGTTTTTTCTTCAATTAATGTTCCGTAATCATCGGGGGCAAATGTGTTTTTTATCCATGTGGGGATATTTTTTTTCATCACCGGCTGTATAGTTGGCGGATAAATAACTTTTGCCCCAAAATGCGAAAGCTCCATGGCTTCCGAATAAGAAATGTTGGGAATTATTTTTGCATTGCTTACAAGACGGGGATCCGCAGTCATCATGCCGCTCACATCAGTCCAAATCTCCAGTAATTCTGCATCAACTGCAGAAGCGATGATAGCGGCAGTAAAATCCGATCCTCCTCTGCCTAAAGTGGTTGTAATTCCTTGTGTGTCTGAAGCAATAAACCCCGGCACTAAATACAGTTTCTGTTCATGCAAAGCAAGGAATTTATTGATGGCGTTATTGGTAAAATCAACATCAACCAAAGCATTTCCATAATTTGAATTTGTACGGATAATTTCTCTTGCATCTATCCATTGGTGGGGCATTTGCAATGCAGTAAACTTCGCTGAAATTATTAATGAGGACAATAACTCTCCGTAACTCATGATGCTGTCGAGGGTACGCGGAGTTAATTCCTGCAATAAAAATACCCCTTCACAAATGCTTTCCAGCTCATTGCATTTTTTCTTAACCAGACTAAGTATCGTACTTTGCTGTTCAATAGGTATTAAATCCCTCACAGCCTGCAAATGCCTGCGTTCAATAGCCTGAAGCTTTTCTTTATAAATTTCGCTCCTTGATGCAGCCATTTTAACAGCATCAATCAGCATATCGGTGGTTCCACCCAATGCAGAAACAATTACGATTGTTTTATTTTTAAAAAGGGCCTTCTTAACAATTGCTGTTGTTTTATCAATGTTTTCAGCATTTGCTACTGATGTCCCTCCGAATTTTAATACTTGCATACACGTTTTTTTTCTTTTTTCAATTCACGATTCGCCCCTTATCCTTTGGAGAGGTTTTTAAAGGGCGAGATTTTCTCCCCTCCAATTAGCGCCAGATGGCGGGTGGTTTTCAAACAGGTGCGGATAATGTTTTTTTAATTCGCTGATAAATAATTCTAATGGAACATCAGGGAAGT
>JAVHPR010000078.1:0-5841 GCA_036170695.1 Bacteroidia bacterium | reverse complement strand
TAAGGAGCTAAGATACTATTTTTTTACATGTCTAAAGCAGATAAGCAATTAATTTGTTTTTGGAAATATACTAAACAAAATTAAGAATTCCATTATTTCCTGATTGGAAATTTAATTTGTTTATTTCAGTAAACCTTCGTTACTTTAAGCAACTTAAGAATATGTAAAAATAAAAAATATTATTAATGCTATTGGCATGATTGAAACGGTAAATACTTTTAGTTTTATTGAAGAAGATCTGCATAAAAATAGTGATCCAGTACTATTTTTATGCAGATCTTCTAATGGCTTTACGCCCTATTTTGTTAAAGATGTTCCAAAAGTAAATGTATTCGATTGTCTGATATATGAGGCTGTTTGCAATAGATTGGCAGAATATTTTTGTTTAAAAGTTCCAGAGCTCGCTTTTGTTAATATTGAGGTTGAATCCTATAACCTAACAATCCTAAGAGATTCTGATTTCCTTGAACCTGGTATGATTACGCTTGGTTACAAAGATATTGCGAATGTTGATATGCTTTCAAAACTTGATAAGGTCGATAAAAAGGGCGATTTTAATAAGTTTCAATGTCCTATCGATATTATAATAATTTCACTTTTTGATTTGCATATTGCGAATACTGAGAGGAATGAGGAAAATTTTAATTTATGGATAAAAAAATCGAACCTTAGCGAATTTTATGTTATCAATCACTATAATTGTTTTGGCGGGATTAGTAATATTGGTAAGTTCACTCCAGCGCTTACATTGGATCTAAGCAATACAATAATTCTTTCTGAGTTTGGCCTGCAAATGCTTAAATTCATTGATTTAAAGGACATACTGATTACAATAGACGATTACTTCAATATATGTATTCCCGAAAATTTAGAAAGTATTATCGATGAAGTGTTTAATGTTATCCCAGGAAGTTGGAAATATTCTCCTGGTTTAAACGACAGAATTAAGGATTTTGTGGTAAATCAAGAACGACAGACTCTGATAAAAGAAAAATTCACACAACTGATTTATTCTCTAAAAAGGTAAGCTATGAAAAACTTTATTTCAGCAATTTATATTAAAACAAATTCAATCACAGAAGAACGGATTTGTATTGGACTTTTTGTTGCAAGTAATGAAAAATCATATTTTGGGTGGTCTGAAAATAAATTGAAAATAATTTCCAAACTAACTTCTGAAAAGGTTTATCAATCTCTTTATAATTCCTTTACTTCATTGAATAAGGAAATTAAATTTTCAAACGCTGATGGGTATCAAAAAAGAATTTTTGAATCCAATAAATTTTCTTTTGAATACTTCAATTATTTAAGTAATTATAGTAAAGGACTTATTGAATTTTCTGAACCTAAAATTATTTCGAATACTATTAAAGGAGCTGAATTTGCTGAATTGTATAAGATGTATTTAGGTGAATCAATTTTAGCTCCAACTAAAAAAAAGACCACTGATACGCTGGCCAAAAAGGTAAATCATTTATTGAATAATATTATATTTAAAGAACGAGCGAATGTTAATTTCGAAATAGACGAAAAAATTATCGGAACAATTTATCGTCCTCAAAAAGTAGATTTTATCAGTTGTAATAAAGGTATTTATGCTGGTCTGATTGTTGATTTTACTGGTAGTCCTTCTGCAATAGAAAATAAACTATATGAATTCAGGGTATTAGTGGAAGGTCTTAAAATTTTTTCTGAAAAACGCCATTTTAAGAATAGTGGCAAGTACGAAATATTTTTCAATACTCCTACCGGTATTGAACAGAAGAAGATTTTGGATAATGCAAAATTAGATAAATCAAGTCCATTCAAGTTAATTGAAATTGAACGATTAGAAGATGTTACTAAGACTCTTGAAAAAAACAATTACAAAAAGTTTTCTGAAATACTTTAATTTTTATGCAGCAAAATATATCCTTTGTATTAGACGGAAAAATACAAACTCTTGAGTTTAACGAACAGTTTAAACCCACAACTACCGTGCTGAACTATTTACGCAACAGCCCACTCCACAGAGGAGTTAAGGAAGGTTGTGCCGAAGGTGATTGTGGTGCCTGTACTATTGTGATTGGCGAGTTGAATCATGATAATAAAATCAGCTATAAAGCCTGTGACTCTTGCCTTATATTTCTTCCGATGATTCATGGCAAACAATTGATAACGGTCGAAAATTTAGCTCAGAATAATGGATCTGATAAAGTATTACATCCTGTTCAGGAAGCAATAGTGGAAGGCAATGGAAGCCAATGTGGTTACTGCACTCCCGGTATCACCATGTCGATGTTTTCGCTTTATAAAAATGAAAACAATCCGACAAAAGAATCTATAGAAGATGCGCTTACCGGAAATCTCTGCCGTTGCACAGGTTACAAACCCATAATTGAAGCTGCTGCGAAAACATGTGCACAAAATGAGGTCGATCATTTTGCTGCCGATGAAAAACGAATTGTGGAACTGTTGCTACAAATTAAAAATCAAAGTAATTCCATTGAAATAACTACTACGAAACAAAAATATTATAAACCCAAAACAATAACTGAGGCTTTGGAATATAGAAATAAAATGCCAGATTCTGTTTTGTTAAGTGGAGCTACTGACATAGCATTGCGGGTTACTAAACGTCATGAATTGCTTGATGAAATTATAGATTTATCTTCTATCGATGAACTTAAAAAATGCATTATAACGGATTACCAGATTGAATTTGGTGCAGGTATGAGTTTAGAAGAAGTTAAGAAAATTGCTAAAAAAGAATTGCCGGCATTGTTTGAAACACTTTCTGTATTTGGTTCGCGACAAATCAGATCGTTAGCTACTTTGGGAGGAAATATAGGTTCTGGATCGCCAATTGGAGACACATTGCCAACGTTAATGGCATACAATGCAGAAGTTGAATTGCAGAGCATTAAAGGGAAACGAAGAATAAATATGAATAATTATCTGCTTGCCTATCGGAAAACTGAACGCCAGCCTGATGAAATTATTACTAGTATTATTATTCCGAAGCCTTCTCCAAAAACAATCGTCAGATTTTATAAAGTATCGAAACGGAAAGATCTTGATATTTCTACGGTAAGTGCAGGTTTTAGTTTAATTCTAAATAATAAAACTGTTGAGTCAATAATACTTGCCTATGGTGGAATGGCTGCTGTGACAAAACGATCTACTAATGCAGAACAATACCTAATCGGGAAACCATGGGACAGATTAACAATTGAACAAGCGATGGATTTGATTGCTAAAGATTTTACGCCCATTTCGGATACTCGGGCAAGTGCCGAATTCAGAACAATCGCATCAAAAAATTTATTACTGAAATTTTGGTCGGAAACTATAACAGTTAAAAGTGTAGAGTTATGAATTTAGAGTTGAAAAAATCTGTCAAAGCTAAAATGAATACATGAATATTTTATATAACATATTATGCAAAACTCACTCTTAACTTTAAACTTTAAATTTTTAACTCAATGAACATTCCTCACGATAGCGCCATAAAGCACGTTAGCGGTGAATCAATTTATATTGATGATATTCAGGTAAACTCTCAACTCCTTGTTGGTAGGGTAGTATACAGTTCACAAGCTCATGCGAAAATTAAATCACTCGATTTGAGGGCTGCGAAAAAATTGAAAGGTGTTCATGCTGTTCTTTGCTGTAGCGATATTCCTGGAACTAACCAGATGGGCCCCGTTGTCCATGATGAAGTTTGTCTGGCAACAAATGAAGTAATTTGTGTGGGTCAGGCTATAGTTCTTATTGCGGCTGAATCAGATGAAATTGCAATTGAAGCGGAAAAATTAATTAGTATTGAATATGAGCCTCTGGAAGCTATTTTGGATATCAGAACAGCAATAGAAAAAAAATCATTACTTGGTCCTGCACGCATTATGCAGCGCGGGGATGCGGATTTAGCATTAAAAACTGCCACTCATGTTTTGGGTGGTGAACTTGAAACCGGGGCACAAGAGCATTGGTATTTAGAAACTCAATCTTGCCTCTGCATACCTGGCGAACATAAAGAAATAACAGCTTACAGTTCTACACAAAACCCATCTGAAACACAGGCAATTATTGCTGAAGTACTTGGTATTTCAAAAAATGAAGTTGTTGTTGAAATTCGGAGAATGGGTGGAGCTTTTGGCGGCAAAGAAACACAGGGCAATTGGGTTGCTGCATGGGCGGCTTTGCTTTGCAATGCTACCAAACGACCTGTAAAAATTCATCTTTTCAGAGATGATGATCAAAAAATTACCGGAAAGCGTCATCCTTACCTTATTTTTTATGAAGTTGGTTTTGATAACAATGGAAAGATTTCAGCTGTAAAATTTGAACAGAATGCTGATGCAGGTTGCGCTACTGATTTGAGTTTTGCTATCCTGGAGCGTGCTATGCTACATGCCGACAGTAGTTATTATGTTCCTAATATGCATGTTACAGGAAAGGCTTATAGAACAAACTATCCTTCCAATACTGCATTCAGAGGATTTGGTGGACCTCAGGGCATGGCCGCTATGGAGTCTGTTATTGATCGAATTGCACGATTCCTCAAAAAAGATGCTGCAGATATTCGGAAACTTAATTTCTATGGAGTAGATAAAGATAATGTTACTCACTACGGACAAACAGTTGAATTAAACCGTTTGCACACTATTTACGATCAGCTGATGACTTCATCAGAATATCGTAAAAGAAGGAAAGTAGTTGATGAATTTAATGCTTCTAACGAATTTTACAAAAAAGGAATAGCCTTAACACCTGTAAAATTTGGTATTTCATTCACTACCACCTTTCTTAATCAGGCTGGGGCGCTGGTAAATATATATACGGATGGAACTGTTTTGGTGAATCACGGTGGCACCGAAATGGGACAAGGATTAAACACCAAAATTATGCAGATTGCTTCTGCAGAGCTTGGTGTAAGTATAGATAAAATTAAAGTTAACGCTACAAATACATCAAAGATTCCAAACACTTCTCCAACTGCCGCTTCTACAGGCACTGATTTGAATGGCATGGCGGTTAAAAATGCTATTGATATTCTTAAGAAACGGATTGCTGAAGTTATTGCGGCAGAATTTTCAAAGCAAAATCCCAAGAATCCATCTCTACCAGAAAACATCATTTTTGAAAACAATATAATTTCTGATAAGCTTATTCCTGATTATAGAATACCTTTTGCTGATGCAATGTCTAAAGTGCATTTTAATCAGGTAAGTTTGAGTTCTACTGGCTTTTACCGAACCCCTGATATTGGCTGGGACAAAGTTGCAGGCTGGGGGAAAGCTTTTAATTACTATTCTTTTGGAATGTGCGTGAGCGAAGTAATTGTTGATACCTTAACAGGTCACTATAAAAATTTAAGGACTGATATATTGCATGATGTAGGAGATTCCATCAATCATGGTATTGATATTGGACAGGTAGAAGGTGGTTATATACAAGGAGTAGGTTGGTGTACAACTGAAGAAATCAAGAGAAGTGAGAAAGGACATTTGCTCAATCATTCTCCGGATACCTACAAAATCCCTTCTGTGCAGGATATTCCGAGCGATTTCAGAACTCACTTGTTAAATGATGCTCCTAATCCAAATGCAATCCGTAAAAGTAAAGCTGTGGCAGAACCTCCTTTAATGCTGGCTTTTGCAACCTGGCTGGCAATTAAAGATGCTGTTTCCGCAGTTGCTAATCATCAGTTCGAACCTAATTTTAATCTGCCTGCGACAAATGAAGTTATTTTGCTTAGCATTGAAGATTTAAAAAAGAAATTGACAGGGGAAATTGAGATTAAGGTTATAGGTATATACGCTTAGAGCGCATTTTTAATTCATTGATTTTAGGCGTTTA
>JAVHPR010000077.1:0-23987 GCA_036170695.1 Bacteroidia bacterium | reverse complement strand
TCATAAGGAGCTAAGATACTATTTTTTTACATGTCTAAAGCAGATAAGCAATATACTTATTTTAGGTGCGGCTATTTCTATCCTACTTACAATTTTCATCAGCTTAAAATGGAAAATAAGTGCCCACTTGATAGGTATCGGGGGCATTGCAGGAGCGGTACTTGGTATATACTACCGCTTACAAATCGATTTGAATTATATTTTAATGCTCACCCTGTTTTTTTCAGGATTAGTAGGTTATGCACGTCTTAAACTTAACGCACATACCCCTGCACAGATATATTCCGGATTTGCACTAGGATTTGTAATCGAACTACTGATAATGATTTATTATTAGGAAAGCTATAGCACCCTCACCCCCATTACAAGCATATCATCTATTTGTCCTCTGTCGCCCTTCCATTCGATAATTACTTTTTCCAATATCTGTTTTTGCTCCTGCATGTCGCGATGACAAATTTCAACTAGCAATTCCCTGAATGGCTGGTAAAAAAACTTGACATTCTCTGGTCCGCCTTTTTGATCAACATATCCATCTGAAAAAACATACAGGCAATCTCCCTTTTCTATTTTTATTTTTTGATTGGAAAACTCAACAACTTTAGAGCCCACAGAAATACCTACCGATCTGCGATCTGCCTTTTTCTCAGTAAGAATTCCATTTCTGATAATATATAACGAATTATGCGCCCCTGAATATTCCAATTCATAATTTTCATAATCAATTTTGCATAATGCAATGTCCATCCCATCTTTAACCGATCCCAACTCATTGGTTTGTTTTAAAGATTTCACTACCGCCTTGCTTAATTCATTTAAAATGCCCATAGGATCAAGTAATTTATTTTCTTTTAAAACCTGTTCTAACAGATGATACCCCATAATACTCATAAATGCGCCCGGTACGCCATGTCCGGTACAATCAACAGCGGCAAATAATACCCTGTATTGGTCAACGCGATGCGCCCAGTAAAAATCTCCACTTACTATGTTTTTAGGCTTAAAAAATATAAAAGAATCAGGGAGCAATGAGCTTATCAATTCCTGGGAAGGTAAAATAGCCCGTTGAATTTTTTTTGCGTAATGTACGCTGTCAATTATTTCTTTATGCCTGTATTCAACTATTGCTTTTAACTTTTCAATGCGTTCCTTTTCCTGATGTATTGCTGTACTTTGCTCCCAAAGCATCTTCACCTTTTCATCATTCTCTCTTTTTTGAATTTCAAGTGCTGATTTTTCCTGTAGGATTTCTTTATACTGTTCTTCGATTTTCTTTTTTTCTTTATAAACGGTTTCAGACATCGCCCACATTTGCTTGTTTTTCTCTTCAAGTTCCTGCCTTAAAGAATCAAGATTCTGTTTTTCGATGATTAATTGTTCGGGACTTAGTTGCTCCATTGGGTTACGAATAACGATTATTACGAATTTACGAAACTATTTGCTCACAAATACCTGTAAATTGTTATTTATTTTTTCTCATTTAGTGAATCAAACTGAACTTTAATCTCTAAAGGGATCAGCTCAGCGGGAAGAGTAATACTGGTTACCCTGGGGGCGACAAAACTTTTGTTTTCATCTCCGTTTGCACCGGCATCACCAATAAAAAGGATCGGTGATTTAGCGGCCGCTCCACCAACTTTTTTCCATATTTGCTGAACAAACGGAAACGCCCAGTCCGAGGCATTTTTATAATAGATAACCGAAAGCTTGCTGTTATCCATCTGTTGTGATGCATATTCTTCGTAGTCAATATCTGAATTCTGAACAATAACCAGTTTTATGAATTTTAAAATACCGGAAAGCATCATTTGTATTCGCTGAGCTTCTTTCTCATCTGTTTGATTAATTATCAAAAAAACATCAGTAGGAGCTGTTTCATAAACTTTTTTTGTTTGTTGTTCCAATATCAGGCGAACATCTTCAACAAACTGAATAGCGGATGGAACACGCGATAAAATCATATTCTTTGATAAATGATGCTGTAGCCGGTTAATAAAATCCAATTGTCTTTTATCAGCATCCGAATCATCCAATTTGCCCGGCATCCAAATGAATGTTTTAAACTTTTCATCCTTTTCTATTTTTTTACGGGCTTCATTAAAATGGTATTCGCTCATCGAAATACCATCGCGATATTCGAAATGCGTTTTTTCAATAAAATGAATTGAACAGTACGAATTTTCAATTTCGTTATCCACGTTTCCAGAACCACTTCCTGCCAACTCAAGGTCTGTATTATAATCATAAGAAAAGGAAAATCCGGCACGCTGTAAAGTCTTAAGCAACCGTTTTTCGTCTTTACTTTGCTCGGCTTTGTTTATGCTTAAAAAAACTTTATTAACGTCTCCTGAATCCATTTTGATTTTTATTTGAAATTAGAGATTTGTAGAATTGGAGATTTAGTATTTTTCTTTATTTCACAAATATTTTTTCACATCTCAATTTTCTATATCTAATATTCTCTGATTACTTCTTTACTTAACTACGTTAAATTTTCCTTTAGTAATAATTCTTTCTTTTTTATCAAGTATCTCACAAAAATAAACACCTTCTGCAAATAAACCTGTGTTAATGTTCGCACTATAATTCCGAATCTTATATACCCCAACCTGTTTACCTGATACATCAGATACTTTCACTATGCTGGCGTCACCAATCTGCGTCTGAATCGTTACATTTTCCCTGGCAGGATTTGGAAATATTTTTACCTTGTTGGAGAATTTAGTACGGTCATCAATGCCCACCCATCCCGTTAAAGCAACATCATCTATAAACAATGTACTACCCACTCTTGATTGAGACTGTCTTTTGCTGGAACCAAAAAGAATAGCAGCTGAGTCTGGGATAGCCGTTGAATAATAAGCAAGGCTAAACTGAAAAAAGGTATAAGATATCGTTGCGCCAAAAGGTATCTCAGCAAAAGCGATGGTATCGCGGGTAACACCATTCCATTTCAGAAGGACAACACGTGCTCCCGCCGAATCGCCACCAACAGGCAAATATTTCGCCCAGAACTCTAATTTTTCGGGACGCCCGGTGTATGGAAAGCCATATTTATAGGCAGGAGGAGAGAGCGTTATTTTTCCGGTAAAAGCAAGACCTACTGTATCCGAAATAATATTGGGAGCAGGGTTGTTACTCACGAATATAGTTTTTATCTTCAATGCATAGTTCCCCGAATGTTTATCAATACCTGTTGCTTTGCTGGCAGAAAGAGGATTAGGAGGTGGAAACATTGTCAGAAAATTCAGCGTTTGCCAATCATCCGGCACCTGATATGAATATTCACTGTGCCACAATTCAAAACCAGGGTTAGGTTGGGCAATACAATTAAAAATTGCGGAAACCAAAATGCTAAATATGACTATTTTTTTTTTCATTAAATCTGAAATTACTCCCATTTACTTAACAACATTAAATTTCTCTTTCGTAAGAATCTTGTCATTTTTATCGCATACATGAAAGAAATAAATACCTTCAACCAATAAACCAGTGTTTATGTTTGCACAATAATTCTGAATTTTAAATACTCCTACCTGCTTACCTGAAACATCCAACATCTTTAGGGTGCATGCACCTTCAACCTGTGTTTGAATAGTTACATTTTCCTTTGCTGGATTTGGAAATATTTTCAATTTGTTAGCATATAAGTTTTGATCATCAATTCCCACCCATCCTGTTAATGCAACATCATCTACATATAGTGCGCTCCCTACCCTTCCATTCGAAACTCTCATACTTGAAGCAAAAAGAATAGCTATAGAGTCGGGAATAGCGTTTGAACGATAAATAAGGTTAAACTGAAAAAGAGAATAGGCCGCTGTTGCCCCAAAGAGCTGCTCACCATAAGCTATCGTATCACGACTTACACCATTCCATTTTAACAGAACAGTTTGTACCCCTGCCGAATCGTTGGCTACAGGCGCATATTTTGACCAAAATTCTATTTTTTCGGGTCGTCCGGTATATGGGTAGCCATATTTATAGGCGGGTGGTGACAGCGTTACTTTTCCTGTAAAAGCACCACCGACGGTGTCAGTAATAAGACCTGGTGCTGGATTGTTGTTAACGAAGATTGTTACTATTTTCAATGCGAAACTCCCCGAGTGTTTATCAAGACCGGTCGCTTTAAAAGCAGAAAGAGGATTAGGAACAGGGAAGATTGATAGGAAATTCAATGTTTGCCAGTCATCCGGTACCTGATATGAATATTCATTATGCCAGTTTTCAAAGCCCGGATTTGGTTGAGCAAAACAATGAATAGTGAACAGTAAATAGCTCAATGCTATAATTGCTGGTATAATTACTGTTTTTTTCATCTGTTTTATACTTTTTCAATTCCCCAGCTTTTTATATCAACAATTCTCCAATTAATTATTGACCATACACCCAAAAACTACTGATGGGAACAAGATCTGCATTGTTTCCTATTCCAAAATATCCATTATTTCCAATCGCAAATCCAACAGCATAGGCACGCTTTTCTCCCGAAAAATTTGTTATTTGAGACCAGGTGTCAATACCGGGGTCATATTCATAAAAATCATTAAAATAATTAGTTCCGTCAAAACCCGATCCTAAATATCCTTTATTGCCCATTGAAAAGCCTGTAGCTCCGTAACGAGAATTACCCGGAAAAGTTGCTTTTTGAGTCCATTTTCCCATTGGGTTATTATATACATCAAATCCATTACTTGAATCATTGGGGTCAAATTCCCAAAAGCCGCTTTGGCTTACCATTCCATTACTCCCCAATCCCAGGTATCCTTTATTCCCAATTGAAAAACCAGATCCTACATTTCGAGGTACCACATCAGTTTTTCTGGCCCACCGATCAAAGACAGGGTCATATTCATAAAAATCGGTTCGTGAGGAAATAATTCCATCACCACCAGATCCAACATACCCTTTATTTCCTATAGAGAAAGCAAATGCATAAGCTCTGGCTGTATCTCCACAATCCGCCTTTCTTGTCCAGTCGTTTGTAAGCGGGTCGTATTCCCAAAAATCTTTCAGGTATAGAATTCCAATATTAACTTGTCCGGTTCCGATATACCCTTTATTTCCTATAGAAAAACCAACAGCGTCAAATCTTGCAATTCCCTCAAAATCTGTTTTTTGCGTCCACGTATTTGAAGAGGGATCGTATTCCCAAAAATCCTTCTGTAAAACAGCATTGGTATTGGCACCAGTACCAATATATCCTTTATTACCAATTGAAAAACCAACCCCCTCCGTTCTGCCTCCTCCTTTAAAATTCATTTCCCTGCACCAGGTATTTGAAACTCCGCCTTGAGTCACTTCCAGACAAGAAGCCTCGCTATATTCTTTTTTATTATTAGCTCTCACACATATTGAACCTGATTTTATACCAAAAGCTATTACAATTGTGGTACTTCCTTGCCCTGAAATTATTTTTGCGTCATCGGGTACTGTCCATAAATAAAATGTAGCTCCTTCTACCAGTGCTATTGAGTATGTAATACCAGAATCGCCGGGACATGCTTTTGTTTGTCCTGAAATATTTCCAGGAGTTACAGGTGCTTTGTCCTTTTTGCAGGCAATAAAAGAAAGAAGAAAGAAAAGGATGAAGAAAAAGCCCCTCCTAACCTCCCCGAAGGGGAGGAATTGCAAGCCACCATATCGCCTTTGGAGTTTTTGAGTTGGTTCTCCTCCCCTTTGGGGAGGTCGGGAGGGGCTTCTATTCATTATCTGACTTTTCTAATAGTATTTTTTAGCGTATAAGATATGGAGATTCCTAATTCATACTTATTTAACTTTACGGAATTGTCGATATAAAAGTAATCATTTGTAAGCGTTTTATTACTAAAACGGTTTTCGGCATTTGTTAAACTGTTGAGTCCGCCGCAATACTTCGCATCTATAAATATGCCCAGATTTTTTAATTTGAAACCAATACCAATACCTGCAAGCCATTCATAATTATTTTTATTTCTCATTTCAAGTACATCAATGTTCTCGATTGAGGAGTATGCTGTTTTTCCGCCAGTAAAAACATCTTCATTCCAATATGCTATATGAGAAGTTGCATCTGCTTTTAACATCCTTAAATATCCCATGCCAATGGTTGCATAGGGCAATATGTTTTTATTTACCTGGAAATATTTTTTAACATACAATGGGACTTCAACAAAAGATAAATTTTCATGATGACTCATCGTCCAGCCATCGTTCTTCGAAAACTCCCTGTCATAACGTATATTAAAATTAATGACATCAACGCTCAATGCAAGGTTTTCTTTAAATTCATATTCTGCCCATACATAATATAAAAGAATTGATTTAGAGGTTGTATAAGGGACATTGTAGTCAACATTTTCGAGAATGAAATACGTCTTAGAACTTTTAAATTTTGGTTGCATCCCTGCATTACAAATCCCTATTGAAAACAACGGATGGGTATCAAATTTTTTCACTAAGATGTCGAAATCTTCGTGGATATCGGTTTCTTTTAATTCATAATGTGGATTATTCTCCAGCAGGCGCTGTACAGTTGCATCAGCTTGTACTAAATTATCCTGTTCCAGATATGATTTTGCAAGTAATTCCAAGGCATCCTCTCTCTTTTTTTTTGAGAAATTACATTCTTTAATTGATTTTTCAATTATTTGAATACAGTTTTCGTAGTCTCCGCTATTGTAAAGGTCCTCCGCCTGCTTAATATTTTGTTCACAGTTATTTTGTGCCATTGTTGTATTAACAAAGCCAAAAATGAAAAATAAAAAAAGAATAAAAAAACGTTTCATTTTTTAGTTCGTTAGTTGAAACTATGCATTTAGTACAAGACTTTCAGTTTCTACAAAATTTCAATGTTATCGTCATTGCGAGAGAACTTTTCGCGAACCCTTCGTCAGGCTCAGGATAAACTCCGCAATCTCATTTATAATGTGAGATTGCTTCACCCTTTCTGCGAAGAGGGTTCGCAATGACGTTGCAAACAATAATCTGTTAAAAGAATTTCATTCTTTCAATTTAAACCTCTGCAATTCAATGCAGAGTCGTTTAGTTTAATCGTATAGCAATAAATAGCCTTTATAACTCCTAATCATTTTTAAAAGCCAGAAAAAATTCTCACTTAAAACCTCCACATGTTTTTTCATACGGAATATCTTCACTAACAATTGATTTCCAATCAGATTCCGTCATTGTTGTCTTTAACAAGGAACAAATTTTATCCACAAGCTTTTCGCTTGAAATTTCCAAAATGCGAATACTTTTATCCGTCAATCCCGCAACAATTTTATTATCAGAAGTAAATATAATGCTTTTAACTTTGCTATTATAGTTTTTCAATTCAGTAGAACTGCCAATTGAATTATAATTTTCGAAATATGAATGAAAATTATAGAATTTTATTGTTTTATCAGCTGCTGCGGAAGCTACTATTGAGAAATCACTATTGAACGTTAAATATTCTACTGCTGCTGAGTGGGCTTTAAATTCCCAGTGTTTAATGGTATTTACGTCCGAATAATTCAAATCAAAAGAAGCTATTGTGCCATCAGAAAACCCAACAAGTAAATTATTTTTGGGCTTGTTCAATGCCATACACAATGGTTTAAGAATAGTGCTTTTGAATAAAACTTTTTCTTCCCCTTTATTTAGATCCCACAGGACAATTTTCCCATCCTCCTGGGCAGAAATCAATGCATAACCAGTGTTCAAATAAACAAGAGATTTTATTGCCGCTGATGCTTTTAGCCGCTTTTCCTGAACCGTGTTTTGCTCTTCAATATTCCAAATAATAATTGCACTATCCTTACCGGAAGTCGCCAAATGATTGCCATCCGGACTGAAAGAAATGGCACGAACAACTCCTTTATGCCCTTTCATTTCTTTGTAGTTGAAAGTTTTGCCGTCCTTATTTTCCGCAGCATTTTTAATATCCCAAAGGCAAACGGAAAAATTATCGTGTCCTGTTGCAAGATAATTTCCTGAAGGACTAAAAAACAGGATGTTTATCGGACTTGCATATTTAACCTCTGAAATCAGATTGCTGGTTCCCTTATTGTAATCTACTTTATAAATTTCCCCATCAATGCCCACAGAAATTAAATTATTCTGTAATTCAGCCAAGGCCCGTATCTCCATTTTCGGACCCGTAATTGTCGTTAGTTTGCCACTATCCAAAACAGAATACGCATTTCGTAATCCTTCGTATATAACAGGGTTTTCTGCTGCTCCGCCATTATTCTTATTGAACACAAACGCCTGTACTGCAAGCTGCCCCATAAGGTCCTTGTTTTTTTTATATAGCGATGATTTTAAAGCCAAATTTTGCGCAATGGAAAGCAATTTAAGTTTTCTGGATTTTATTTCGGCTTTTTCGGCTTTTGTTTTTTCATCCTCCGCTTTTGATTTTTCCTGTTCTGCGTTACTTTTTTCTTTTTTTGCAACATCTGTTTGCTGTTGTGCTTTTTGCTTTTCTATTTCTGCAATACTTTTTGCTGAAAGCGCTTCCTGCTTCGACAATTCTGCCTGGTGTTTGGCGGCAAGGGCAAACTTTTCACTCATTTCAGCTTTTTCCTTTAAAAAAAGGGCGGAATTTTTAGCTTTCAATGCTTTATACTCCGCATTAAGTGCCAACTTTTCAGATGATTTTGCCTCTCCGGTTTTTTGATTTGCTATCTCTTGCTGATTAATCGCTTTATTTCGCTCCAAAAATGCCCAGGAAGTGAACCCCATGAGAACAATTGCGATAAGAATTGAAATTGTTGTTACCACTTTGCGTTTACGCTTGATGGTAGATTCACTTATTTGGAGGTAATCATTAGCCAGTGAAATAAATTGTATTGCTTTTTCAACTTTTTGTGCAGGGGACAGATTAGTTGAATTGTATTTTGCAATTAAATATGGATTTGGATTTATTGTTTGATACCAACTTTTAAAATAACTCAAAGAACCGATAGTAAGTAAATAATCTTTTGAACGACTTTGCTGTTCCCACCTTTCTGCCTGTTTTTTAAAATCGTTTAGCACCAAAACATTTTCATGATCCTGTTTTGTCCATTGCGTAAGTTCTATCCAGTTCCGTATTAATGATTCATGAGTAATATCAAGAATATCATCATCATGCAAAGAAAAATCTTTATTATCTTTAGAGATAAAGGGCTTAAGCAAGGTATTGCCGGGTTCCCTAAAAACATTGACCAGTCCTTCTATTAAATTATTATCAATATTGTTACCAACTATTTGCTTCACCTCAAACACCGTAGAACGATTTCTTACCGCACGCCCGTCATTAATTTTAGTAAGGCAGGTGAATATTTTTCGTAAGATATCCTGTGCTTCTTTCCTCGAAATGCTTTTGCTGAACCCTTCGGCGGAACTACGGCTAGCCTCCGGCGAGCCATCCTGTTTAATTTGCTTGCTGCAATAATCAATTGAGATTTCGAACAGTTCGCGGGCATGGGCATTTAACACATTGGTTAATGAGGCTCCTTCAATAATTTTTTGTTTAAATTCCGGCAGGTTATTATACCAGTCTGAAAATATTTTTTTTTGATCATCCGGAAGCAAACTCCCTTCCAGCCCGCCTACTTTTGCATAATGAATAATATCCATTTCGGCGGAACCATCATCAACATGAGATTTCCATATACGATTGAGTGCATGTTGTAAAATAGGAAGTTGATCTAAGCCATCGCCCAATTCGTTTATTAACCGTTCAATTAAACGATTGGTAATTTTATTCCCCGATAATTTTGCAGGTTCTAAAATAGCACGATGTATCTCCTGTCTTTTTAACCTTGGAACAAAAAACTGGCTATAAACAATATGTTCAGGGAGTCCTTTAAATGCTGCGCAATCGCCAACATAGTCGGAACGCATAGTACATACAATGTAAATAGGAAGATTTTCTTTCTCTGCTATCTTTGTTGTTTCAATAAGCAGGTTGATAAGTGTAATAGCCTGAAGAGAGGGTTTCCCTTTATTAAAATTTTCGGAATTTGTAAAAAGCTCTTCAAATTGGTCAATCAAAATCAACAGGTTGGCACTAGTGTTTTGCAAATTTTGTTTTGTATCACTATCCGCGTTAATAAACCTTTCTGAATCGACATCTAAATAGTGTTTTGATTCTTTATAAATTTTCACCAAAGAGGAAAACCCATAACTAAGATCTTCTTCTAATTCATTAACATCAGAAAAGTTGAGGTGGTGGGTTAATGAAATTGCCAGATTTGTTAAGGGAGAACGCTCCGGTCTGAAATCTGCAATAATCCAATTATTAAACTGAGCTTTAAAAAAACCTGCACGGGAACGGGGGATTAATCCTGCATAGATGAGCGAAGACTTTCCATCACCTGAGGCGCCTGTTACCATCAAAAACTTTTTTTCCTGTAACTGAGCTATTATTTTATCTATATGCTCTTCCCGCCCTTTAAAAAAAACGGACTCTTCTTCATTAAAGGGGCGAAGACCCGGGTAAGGACATATTTTTTCTTCAGACATTCTTAATATAAATCATTTAAAAAGCCCCTTCCGACCTCCCCAAAGGGGAGAAGAGTCCACACACAAGGCCAAGTAAACGGCTTATAGGGATCTGTCCCTCCCCTTTGGGGAGGTCAGGAGGGGCTTATTTTCCATACAATAATAATGAATTGAAATTTAATATTCCACGGTTTCCATTTTTTTTGTGAACGATCCAGTGTTAAAAGAATCTTACTACATTTGTTTAAACAATACTAAATCATTTCAAAAATGAAGAATATGTCAAGAACCATAAATAAATTAATTTTCCCTGTTGTCGCCTTTTCATTTTTATGGCTGTTTTCATGCACAAATCAGGAGAACAAAACAGTTGAAAATGCAGATCTTGCATCTGCCGATACAACAAAAGAAATGTGGGCAGAATTAGTAGAATCAAAAACTCTTTTGATAAAACCTGATAGCTGGGAAGATGAATATTGGAATTCTGTTAACAAAAAAATGGATAAGAATAAAATATTTGCTACCCTGGTAGATGCTGTTATCACAGGCAAAAAACAGGCATATGATCTCTTTACAGATTCTTTATTATCGATTGATGAAGTGAGGGAAAAGCTTGAATATACAGGTGATACTGAAAATGCTGCAAAAAAAATAAATGCAGAGGATCTTTCTGTAATACGCATGAGAGAAAAATGGACTTTTGATAAAGTAAAATTCAAAATAGAAAAGCAGGTAACCCGAATTGATTTTCTTATAAAAAAACTGGATGAAGAAGGACAATACCTGGGTGACAGACCTTTGTTTTATGTTAATTTGAACTAGGGCAGCAATTTAAAGTTTAGCGCCAAGGACACATGTTTTTTTATACTGCTTAACTCTACCGGATAAATCAAACACCTCAACAAAGATTACGTAAATTCCAATACGGGCCTTTTCGCGTTCGCTATTAATGCCATCCCAGCTATAAGTGCCTTTTAGACCTAATAATTCATTACGGACAAGATTTCTGACTATACGCCCTTTGCTATCATAAATTGTAATGTTTGCAACAAATCCACCTGCATCAAAATGATAATTAATGTTTACAATATCATTGATCCCATCTTCATCAGGTGAAAATATTTCGGGTGTAATTTCAATTGCATTATCGGTTTCCCCTGCATCATTATATTGTGAGTTTTTATAAGCAGGCGTTGCAAAACCAATATCCTGAGCAGCCGAATGCCAGTTAGTAACATCCTGGGTAGGTCGGTTAAAATCAATCCGTTCCAATGAAACGCCTTTTGTAATATTCAGCAAAGGAAACTGCATATTGTCGTAATATTTTAACAAATCAATAATGTACGCATTAGTTGCCAGACAAACTGTGCCACCCGAAATGTTCATTGTTGGCAAATTACTCATATCCAAAAATCCTTTTGGATTTGTTGTATAATATTGACTTTTCACGGTTGCACCATTTTCGCTTAAGACCAAATACTGCTGCGGAAAAATTAAATAACTCTCATCAGAAATAGTTGAGATGCTCATAAGTACATTGTTTACGGTATCATATTGCGACAAAGTCATCGTTTTTAAATCAATTACTTTATTTGAACGGTTGTAAATTTCTACAAAATCAACACCATCGGTTTGGGGATCAAATAAAATTTCATTGATAACAATATCGTCTGGCAAGGCAGGTTCCGGTAAAGCAAAAAGAGCTGTATTATCTAATCCAACTGCGTTTCCTACACAGTCTGTAATCGCATTGTTTATCGTTATCGTGTATATTATTCCGGCAGCAATGTTAGAAGATAATGCTAATCTCACACTTTTAAAATCAGGTGCAATAGGTGTTAACTGGCTTGGAAATCCTATACTATTATCAATCGAATAAATCGCCAAATTCAACATTGTTGTACTATCCAGGGGTTCATTAAAATAGACCTGAATAGTATCTGTTGCAATAACAGCTACCCTCAGTACTTGTGGAGGGGAATTATCTGGATTATTTCCATTTCGTGAATTTAAAGTACCCGGAGTTCCTCCTAAGGAATTAAATGCTGCTCTCCAATTATTCATTCCTGCACATGGGTTATTGGGGTCAATTTGTTCCAGACTCCATCCCCCATTTTTTTTATTTGCATCCTGGTACCATGTGTCAGAGTATGTAACCGTTGATACAGTGGCACCTTGCGGCGTTTTCAATGTTACGATTTGTCCAGAATTGGTTAATGACATGCTTGAAAACCCAACAGTAGCGATAGTTGAAGCAAAATTTGGTATTGCTGCGGTGGCTGTCAATACTAAAAAACTATCCGCTTGGATTGTAATTGCAGGAAAAACTTTCACTGTTGTTCCAACTGTTATTGTCCAATTAGTCAGGTCAATCGGGAAGGCGGTTCTATTGAATAATTCAACCCACTCTGCATCCGGCAGCCCCACAACAGGGCTTGGATCGGCCATAATCTCATTTATCACCACATCAAATGGTTGAACCAGATAGTAACTGAAATTAGTTGTACTTCCGGTTAGAATAAGGTTTCCGCTCAAATCTTTTACATTACTGATTGTAAGTGTGTTTGTTGTTGCAGGGGTAAAAGTGCTTGCAAAAGTCAGATGCACCAGGCTGAAATCAACGACATCGCGCAAAGCAACGGATGGATTTCCTAAACTGTTATTAGCACTATAATTTGTGAGCGTTTGCGAAGTCGTTAAATCTACCGATTCAGAGAATAATACATCTAACTGGGTGCTTGAAATTATTGTTGATGATATAATAGTGGGAGGTGTTACATCAAGAACAATAGGTCCCACATAAAAATCATCAAAATAATGTTTTTGAAAAAATGAAGCGGTGGATTGTTTAATACTGATCCCCAAAAAGGCAGATGTTGTAAAAGAAGCATCGGTGACAGTACCCTCTGTGGTATAATTCCCGGTTAGAGTTCCTGTTGTAAATTCCCTGCTTAAAGTAAATACGTTTGAGGCATCACGCGTAACTTTAACTTTTATAATATTGTTAGAACTGGAGCTGATGGACCCTGGTGTTCCGTCAATAATAACAACAGAACTCGAGGCGGCACCACTTCTTTTGTATAAAGCAATTTTATCGCTTGTGTCACCTATCCTGACAAAATAACCATTGATATTAGTCGCCTTTAAATCAGCCTGATCACTTGTTAAATAAATATCCACATAATTCGTACTGGAAGTTCCAAACTTTAAATTAACCCAAAATTCCCACTGACAATTTGTGGCAAGTGTGCTTGGAGTGCTCAGGCAAAAAGTTGAATTGATCATTGTTTTGTTTGATCGCAGTTGATTGGCTACTATTGTATAAACTGAGTCATCACCACTCCAAACAGGGTTTGCAGTAAAATCACCATCAGAAAAATTATCAGTAACTTGTGCTTTAGCAAAAACAGAAATGAAAAGGAGAGCTATTAAAATTGACCGCATCTTATTTTTATTTACTTGTGAACATAAAAACCCTCGAATTAAAAGAAAGGGAGTGCTAAATTAATAAGATAATTGGATTAAAGAGAATTTAAAAGACAAAAAACTCCAGTGAAATACGAATCAGTATGAATTTAATAATTGGCATTAAATGTCGTTTAGTTTAGAAGTCATCACACATATTTCGACAAGCTCAATATGACAGCCGCGCTGTCAGTCTGAGCTTGTCGAAGACTATGGGCGGATAATATACATTAGAAAATAATCTTTATAAATGACATTAATATACAATTCTCTAATTCTTTGATTCTCTGCTTTTTTTTTGTATATTTGTGAAACAAATTAATAGGATGTATAAAACGATTTTAAGTTTATTATTAATAATAAATTTTTCTTTTCAACTTTCGGCACAGCAATTAAAAGATGACTTGACCCGTTTGGAAAATGGAGAAGATGTAAATGTGCTTTATCGCTATGAGCAAAACTTTGGTGTATTTATACATTCGGCAGGAGGTTTTGGAATCGCCTATAGAAGGGGACAGCATGTTACGGCAAAACGAAAAAGGATGCTTGAAATTGAAACATCAAATTTCAAACACCCCAAAGAGGTAAAAAGTGTCAATTCTTTTTATTCAAATTCCAAAGGTTTTATTTATGGGAAATTAAATTCCGTTCTATTGATTCGTCCCGGCGTAGGTCTTCAAAACGTAATTTATCAGAAAAGTGACAAAAAAAGTGTTGAGATACGGTACTCCTATTTTGTAGGTGCTACCTTAGCTTTTGCCAAGCCTGTGTATCTTGAAATCAGAAAGGGCACATCTTCAAAATCTCCATCTACAGAAAGGTATAACCCTGAACTCCACAAACAGGAGGATATTTATGGCAAAGCCCCCTTTTTCAAAGGCATAGAAAAAACAATAATATATCCTGCAGGTTATGCTAAATTAGCTTTAAGTTTTGAATATGCCGATAGGTATAACGCTGTAAAAGCCATTGAAACTGGTGTTGTTGCTGAAGTATATCCCAAAGCTATACCTATGATGGCTTTTAATAATAATCAGGAGGTATATTTTTCGTTATTCCTTAAAATGATATGGGGTAAGAAGTGGTTTTAAAAGAAGCCCCTCTCCTTAATCCTCTCCCAAGGGGGAGAGGGCTGTACTCTAAAAAAAAACGAAAATGTCAATAAATAAAGATCAATTAACAATTAACAAAATTTCACCTTTCTCACCTATTGCCTCTCCCCATAGGGGAGAGATTAAGAGAGGGGCTAAACCCGACTGGTTAAAGGTAAAACTCCCTATGGGAAAGGAGTATTCTGATCTTCGGAAAATAGTATCCTCCAATAAATTACACACCATCTGCGAAAGTGGTAATTGTCCGAATATGGGGGAATGTTGGGGAGTTGGTACCGCTACTTTTATGATTCTCGGAACTATATGTACACGTTCATGCGGTTTTTGTAATGTAGCCACCGGAAATCCAAAAGCTGTAGATTTACAGGAACCGGAACGAATTGCAGAATCAGTAAGACTAATGAAAGTAAAACATTGTGTAATTACTTCGGTAGATCGTGATGATTTAACAGATGGGGGGTCAATTATCTGGGCAGAAACTATTAAAGCGATCAGAAGAGTTAACCCTCAAACAAAATTTGAAACCCTTATCCCTGATTTTCAAGGTAAATGGGATAATTTGCAACGCATTATCGATGTTCGTCCCGATATTGTTTCTCATAATCTGGAAACTGTTCGCAGGCTTACCAAACAAGTTCGTATTCAGGCGAAATATGACAGAAGCCTGGAAGTGTTAAAACGTTTGAAAGAGGCAGGATTAAATACAAAATCAGGTATTATGCTGGGTCTGGGTGAAACGGAACAAGAGATTTATGAAACAATGAACGATTTGCATGAAGTCGGATGCGATGTTTTAACGATTGGTCAATACCTGCAACCAACACCTAAACACCTGCCTGTAAAGGAATTTATTCGTCCGGAGCAATTTGAAAAATACAAACTGGCAGGGGAAGAAAAAGGTTTTCGTTTTGTTGAAAGTGCTCCCCTTGTCCGATCGTCCTACCATGCCGAAAGACATATTTTCTAATAAATTTTGCTATTAATTTTTTTATATTTACCTTTGAATCAATCCCCGTTAACTAATTATTAAATTTCATGAAAAACAACAAATTATTATTAAGTTCAGCTCTGTTTGCTGGATCAATCCTATCGTTTGCACACTTCTATTTTGGAAATACCGCTCAATACACGTCAGGAATAAATTGCGAAACTAAGATTCACGAATCTGAAAGAGGAGCGAAAGGCTCTGCAAAATGGCTTTTTAATATGCAAAAAAACCCCTTAACCGGATCAATTGATCCATTGGATGTAATAAAAGCCAGGGAAGATGCATATCAAATGTCCATGAACAAATCATCCACCACAGCGTTGGGCTTAAACTGGACAGAATTAGGTCCTGACAATATAGGAGGGCGCACCCGCTCAATTTTATTTGATAAAAACACTCCTAATCGAATGTTTGCAGGTAGTGTTTCCGGTGGATTATGGGTTTCGAACAATGGCGGGTCAACCTGGGCAACTGTTGCAGGATTTGACCAGCAGCCTAATCTTGCAATTATATCCTTAACACAAGCAGCCAACGGCGATATTTATGCAGGCACCGGAGAGGGCGACTTTTATTTCTATACCGGTTCAGGCTCAGCAGGTATTTTAGGAGCAGGCATTTACAAATCAACGGATGATGGCAATACTTTTTCAAGGCTCTATTCTACTATTCCAACTACAGCAAACAATGTAGGAGTATCAGCAGCAACAGCTTTTTGTTCCGTTCACGAATTGGCAGTTGATCCTGTAAATCCAGATAGAATTTATGCTGCAACAAAGTATGGTTTACGCATGTCAAACAACGGTGGAGTAAAATGGATGCATCCTATCCGTCAGGGAAATGGAAGTGCAAACACTACGGTTTCCCTCGATGTTGACGTAGCAAGCGATGGTACTGTAATTGCCAATATTAATAATAAACTATACCGTTCTCTTACCGGTGATTCCGGCACTTTTACTCCAATCACAGCGGGGCTTCCTGCTTCAGGTGTCAGCCGTATCGAATTTGCCATCGCACCAAGTGATCCTAACTATATGTACGCATTAGCCGGTAAAACTTCTAATGGGTTATTATTAGGCGTTTATCAGTCTATTGATAAAGGATTAACATGGGCATCGATTGGTAGTGGAGGCAGTTCTCAATTTGAGCTTTTCGGAACCGGTCAGTCTGATTACGATTGCGCTATTGGCGTATTTCCAACAAGTAAAACAAGTATTTTAATAGGTGGAGTTGGATTATGGAAATGGTCGCAAACAAACCCAGCTGTTCCGGGTATAGGCCAGTGGTTGGTTGCTGCCGATCAGGGTGGTGGACCGTATAATCCTTATTATGTCCATGCCGATGTTCATGAAATTAAATTTAGCCCAATAGCTAATACCGTATATATTGGTTGTGATGGAGGTATTTTCCGGGGAACTAATGGTATGTTTCAGCCTATGAATAACGGATATAACGTAACCCAGTTTTATTCAATAGCCTTTGAAGGTGACGACCCTGACAGACGTGCTTTTATGGGAGGCTCACAAGATAATGGGACTAACTATACCAGTGGACATGGCAATACAGTGCAATCGGCGCAAGCCGTTGGTGGTGGTGATGGCGCTGAATGTGAAATCTCTTTCTTAAGCCCTAATGTATCTTTTACGACAGTTTATTATGGTACTCTTGATCGTTCCTCCACAAAAGGAGATTACGGCAGTGGTTTTTATCCTGATAAATTTGCTACATTATTCCCTACTTTAGGAAATGCAGGATTCGCATCTTTCGTCACTCCGATAGCATTATATGAAACAAAAACGGCAACTAACAGTCCTGATTTTTATAATTTCATTAATCTGCCAACTTCACAAACTATTGGAACCGGCGATGGTATTAACAAACACTTTACAGGCACTCTTGGACTGCCTTATCCTTCCGCTACTATTATCCCCGATTCTATTTCTTTCAACACAAGTTTGCAAAATGTTTATGATAATGGATTCGGAGGATTTATTGGAGATATAGATGTTACTAAAATCAACACTATTAATTATGTTTCAGGTGCCTTTGATTTATATTTTAATACAGCACCGTTAAACGGAGCCACCATAAATGTAACATTTGATGTACTTTACGCTTCCGGTTCAGATATCAGCGTTATGCGCCCTGATTATGCTTATCCCTTAAATTTTACAGCCACATCGCAAATTGAGCCGGGCGACACCGTATCGGTTTATGACCCTTTCCAGGCAAAACTTGCAGTTGGATTTAGTGGAGCTAATGGTGTATGGATGACAAAAGGAGCTTTAAACTTTTCAGTAACTCCACCATGGATAAAACTTGGAACATTGTCTGGAGAAGCCGAAGAATTGGCATGGTCGCCTGATGGAGACATTTTGTATGTTGGAACTTCTTCCGGTATTTTATACCGATTTTCAAATTTAGCAGCTATTACAGATTCTGCAAATGGTGATATCGCCAGCCCTAACTCTGTTGTTGTAAAAACCCAAATAGCAGGTTTCGGCGGAAATTTCATTACCGGTTTATCTGTTAATCCTACCGATGCAAATAAAGTAGCTGTTTCATTGGGAGGTTATGGATCAGGGACTCCGATACATGTATATTATTCTACAACAGCAGCCACATGTGCTTCCTCTACTTCCACAGCAAACTTCTCTGGTAAGCAAGGTACAGGTGCAACTAAATTGGCCACTATGCCGGTTTATTCGGTGATGATTGAAAAAAATGATCCTAAACGGGTTATAATAGGAACAGAAGTTGGTGTTTATTCCACCCCCGATATTACTGTTGCAAATCCAGTGTGGAGCACTGAAAACGGAGTAAGCGGTTTGATGCCGAATGTTCCGGTATTTAAAATCCGTCAGCAAAGACGTAACGGGAATGAGGTATATAACCCATACGTAATATATGCAGCTACCCATGGCCGTGGTGCCTGGAAAAGTGAAGCTTTTTTAGGTCCTGTCAGTGTTAATGAACCTAATGGATCCATAGGGAAATCAACAATCAACTCGGGACTTAGTGTTTATCCTAATCCGATGAGCGACCGTGGAACTATTGCATTTAATTTAACTGATGCAGCCAATGTTACAATTTCAATTTACAATTTGGAAGGAAGGTTAGTGAAAACAATTAAACCGGGTAAATTAAATTCAGGAGATCAAAAAATAGAAATTTCAACCGATGAATTTTCAAAAGGAACCTATCTTGTAAGTATTGATGGAAGCGGCATTCATGCCTATTCAAAATTTGTTGTTGTAAAATAAAATATAGGAGTCATTTTTAAATGGAATTAAAAAAGACTCTTACCCCACTAATGTTGTGGGGACTAGGTGTTGGGTATGTCATCTCCGGGATGTATTTTGGATGGAACCTGGGACTGGAAAAAGGGGGGACTTTAGGTCTCGCAATTGCAACATTATTTATTATTGTTTTATACATTACATTCACTTTTTCCTATTCTGAACTTGCTTGTGCCATCCCTAAAGCAGGAGGTGTTTTTGATTATGCCGATCGTGCTCTGGGGAAAGATGTTGGATTTATTGCCGGAATGGCACAGAATATTGAATTTATTTTTGCTCCCCCTGCAATTGCCTTTGCCATCGGAGCTTATTTTAATCTCATTTTTCCTCAACTTGATATTCTTTGGATTGCCATTACCATATATTTAATTTTCACTTTATTAAATATCTATGGGGTGAAGGCTGCCGCTACTTTTGAATTGATTATTACACTGCTGGCAGTTGCCGAATTATTGATATTTGCAGGAGTGACACTTCCTCATTTCCATGCAGAAAATTTAACCCGCAATGCCTTACCTAATGGGTTTACTGGGATATTTGCAGCCATTCCGTTTGCAATTTGGTTTTTCCTGGGTATTGAAGGTGTCGCTAATGTTGCAGAGGAAACTGTTAATCCTCAAAAAGATATTTTGAAAGGTTTTGGTTCAGCAATTATTACCCTTGTAATACTTTGTATAATTACTTTTATTGCTGCTATTGGTGTTGGAGGCTGGGAAGCAATTGTTTATAATGCAGGAGGTAAAACATCCGATTCACCTTTGCCTATGGCTATGGCCATGGTTGTTGGAGGTAACAGTTTGTTGTTTCACATGTTACTCACAGTTGGACTTTTTGGACTGGTAGCTTCATTTCATGGATTAATGCTGGCAGGAGGGCGCTCAACACTGGAATTTGGTAAGGCCGGTTATGCTCCAGGATTTACAGGCAAAGTTCATCCAAAATTTCAAACACCCGCTAATGCCTTGATAATGAACAGCCTCATTGGAATCCTTATTTTAATTACCGGAAAAACTACTGAAATAATTACAATGGCTGTATTTGGGGCTTTAACCCTCTATATCATTGCCATGATTTCACTAATTGCTTTACGAAAGAAGGAGCCACTGCTGGAACGCCCTTTCAGAGTTCCTTTTTATCCGCTTTCGCCAATTCTGGCCTTGACTATTGCTGTTTTTTCGTTGCTTTCTATGGCCTATTATAATTTTATGCTTGCTTCAATTTATTTTGCATTACTGGTCATTTCATTTGTTATCTTTAAATTGTTTTATAAAAAGTAATTCAATCACTAAAAAAAATTACCACTAAGGCACAAAGAACACTAAGAAACACTAAGAATGCGAATCAAGGGTTCAAATAAAAGTCGAGTGCATAGGTCATACTGAGTAAACAATTAAAAAAAATTAAAGCTCTTTGAAAATGACACAATGTTATTAAAATTGCAGCAAACAATTAGCATTTTTTCTTTTTGCTTGAACAAAAAGAAACAAAAATTCAAGAAAAGGTCATCGGCTAACGCGCAAGCTGGCAGGCCACCGCTACCTTTTCTGGCCACCGCGCCGATCTGAATTCAGTGAGGTGCGGCGGCTGTCCACGAAAAGTGCGAACTGCAATTTTTTTCAAGCCAAGTTTTGGCTGGTTTTGTGTGAAAGAAAAAATTGGTTTGGTTTTCGTGGTCTCTTTTTCTTGCTTGCACACAGTCTCGCTCATCCCGCCACTGGCGGGGTGCCGCTTTCTTTTGGAGAAGCAAAAGAAAGTAAAATGTCCAATGAGTAAAAAAAATATATTTCATAAAAAAGTAATATTGTAAGTATTTGAAAAACAGCAAGCTGCATAGTGTGTCATTGGCACGCTTTGTTATTTTATCCAACTCCGGATTTGATTTAAGTATAGTAGAACAATTATTAAACTTAGTGTAATTAGGTCCTTAGCGAAAAAAAAACATTTTATTAGTTTACATAACAATCCTCACCATGACAGAAAAAGAAATAATAGAATACGTTAAAAATCATCCTTCCGGAAAAGTAAAAGTAGCACTAACCGACCTGGATGGCGTGTTACGCGGAAAGTATATCAGCGTAGATAAATTTTTATCTGCTATAAACAGTAATATCGGGTTCTGTGATGTTGTGTTTGGCTGGGATATGAATGATGTAGCTTATGATAATGCTTCATATACGGGCTGGCATACAGGCTACCCTGATACACCTGCACGTATTGATTTAAAAACATTCAGGAAAATTCCCTGGGAAAATGATGTTCCCTTTTTTCTTTGCGAATTAGTTGGGAAACCAGCCTACGTATGTCCCAGGAATCTGTTGAAACAGGTAATCGGGAAAGCTGATAAACTCGGATATTCACCTTACTTCAGCCAGGAATTTGAATGGTTTAATTTTGAAGAAACACCCCAAACCATTCATGAAAAAAAATTCAACGGTCTTAAACACCTCAGTCCAGGTATGTTTGGCTATTCGATTTTACGCACTACCTTGCGAAATGATTTCTTTACCGCCTTATTTGATCAGCTGAAAAAGTTTGACATCCCAATTGAAGGTCTTCATACCGAAACCGGTCCGGGTGTTTATGAGGCTGCCATCACTTATTCAGGCATTTTAGAAGCTGCCGATCGCGCTGTGCTTTTTAAAACCGGTGTTAAAGAAATTTCCTATAAACATGGAATCATGGCAACATTTATGGCAAAGTGGAGTGAAAATCTTCCCGGATGCAGCGGTCATGTTCACCAGAGTTTATGGGACAAAAACAGCAAGATAAATTTATTTCATTCGGAGAAGGATAAACAAGGAATGAGCGACATGTTCAAAAGCTATATCGCCGGCCAGTTGCATTGTTTGCCTTTTATTTTGCCGATGCTTGCACCTACCATAAATTCATATAAACGATTAGTAGAAGGCGCCTGGGCTCCTACAACGGTGACCTGGGCTGTGGACAACAGAACGGTTGCTTTGCGCGCTTTGCCGCTGGGAAGTAAATCGGCAAGAGTTGAAACGCGGGTAGTTGGCTCTGATTCAAATCCCTATTTAGCCATGGCAGCCTGCCTTGCCAGCGGTTTGTATGGAGTAAAACATAAACTTAAATTGCAAGCCCCTTCCACCGGCAGCGGTTATCGCGATACCTCACATGGTGTATTGCCTGCTAACCTGTGGGCTGCCACTCAGGCAATGAAAAACTCAGATGTTGCGAAGGAACTGTTTGGTGAAAAATTTGTTGAGCATTTTGCGCAAACACGGGAATGGGAATGGCGGCAGTTTAGTAAAGTGGTTACCGATTGGGAGCTGAAGAGGTATTTTGAAATTATTTAAAATAGATTTGAGATATGAGTATTGGGATATGAGAATAGGCAATGGGCAATGGGCAATGGGCAATAGACAAAAAGCAATAGGCAATTGTTAATAGAAAAATAACAAACAAATAAACTTTAATAAATATAAATCATGGATTTTAATCGCGTAGTTCAATTCAATTTTCCTACCACCATTCGTTTTGGTGCTAATGCAGTTAAAGAATTACCTGCATATTTAAAACAAAACAATCTGAGTAAACCTTTATTGGTAACCGATCCAATTATTGCGGAACTTCCTTTCTTCAAGGAGATCATTGCAGATTTAAAAGGGAATGGTTTATCGGTTGAAGTGTTTTCAGGAATACATAAAAATCCTGTTAAAAGTGACGTGATTAAAGGTGGTGACGCTTATGATGCTACCCATCGCGACAGCATAGTTGGTATTGGTGGCGGAGCGGCATTAGATGTGGCAAGGGCTATTGTGTTGCGTATCAACCACAGGGAAGATCTCTTTAAATACGACGACCTGATTGGCGGTGACGTTTTTGTAACCAATGATGTCCCCCATTTTATAACTATCCCTACCACTGCCGGAACAGGCAGCGAAGTAGGCAGAAGCGGGATTATTGCTGATGATATTACGCATCAGAAAAAAATACTTTTTTCTCCAAAACTTCTTGCGAAAATTGTTTTTGCCGATCCTTTATTAACGATGGGATTACCCGCAGGTGTCACTGCTGCCACAGGTATGGATGCGCTTACCCACAATATGGAAGCTTTTCTGGCAAAGAACTATCATCCGATGTGCGATGGAATAGCGTTGGAAGGTATGCGTTTAATTTCGCTTTCATTGGAAAAGGCTGTTAAAAAGCCTGATTTAGCCTCCCGTGCCGAAATGTTACTGGCTTCAATGATGGGTGCTATTGCTTTTCAAAAAGGATTAGGAGTGGTACATTCTATGGCTCACCCTTTGTCTTCCTTGCTGGATACACATCACGGGCTTGCTAATGCGGTGAATATCCCTTATGGTATGCGTTTTAATATTGCCGGATTTGAAGACAAATTTGCAAGAATGGCACGTACACTGGATTTAAAAGAATTTACTGGAGAGGCCGTCATTCAATACCTTTTCGATTTAAATACCAAAGTTGGTATCCCTCATAAATTACGCGATATCAATGTAAAGGAAGAACATTTGGACACCTTAGCTGATTTGGCTTTTGCAGATTTCGCTCATCCAAATAACCCTAAGCCTGTTAGCAGAGCCGACTTTAGAACTTTATATTCTGAAGCGCTTTAAAAGAATGCTTTAAATTTACACCTAATGTCATGTCAATCGTGAAATATCCTAAAGTCATGCTGAACTTGTTTCAGCA
>JAVHPR010000076.1:0-1172 GCA_036170695.1 Bacteroidia bacterium | reverse complement strand
TGCCACTAGAATCGGAATCATCCATGAAGGTAAATTAATAAAAGAAATAGACGCAATCCAATTAGAAACACTTTGTTCCAAACGACTTTTGATAAATGCCAATGACATTGAAATGGCTAATTCAATACTGACACAAAATGGTTATAATCTTGAGAAAATAAATGATAACATAATTGAAATAAAAGATGAATCAGCAATTTTAAAACCGGATTCTGTGGCTACAATTATGGTGAATGCAGGTTGTCCTCCAACATTATTAAAAGTAGAAGAGGAAGATTTGGAATCCTATTTTCTAAAAACTATTGGAATGAAAGGAGGTTTACAATGAAAAGTATAGGAGCAACTCTTTGGGTTGAAGTATTGAAAGTTCGTAAGTCTAAAATGTTTTGGGGAACAATTCTGTTTTTTATGTTTGTGTCATCTATGATGGGATTGTTAATGTTTGTTCAAATTTACCCTGAAATCTCTGGCAAAATCGGAATGATTGGTGATAAAGCATCCATGTTAAGATTTGGAGAACCAAACTGGCAAAATTATTTTAAACTAATGATGATGGGTATTTCAGCAGTTGGTCTTATAGGAACTGGGTTTTTAGCAAGCTGGGTTTTTGGTCGTGAATTTTCCGACCAAACTGTTAAAGATATTCTCGTATTGCCAATTTCTCGTTCATATATTGTTTTATCTAAATTTATAGTGGTTATTATTTGGTCGATTATACTTTCAATTGTTTATTTTATTTTTGGTTTATTAGTCGGCTTGTTAATTGATATTCCAAATTGGTCAGGCGAAATTGCTTTGTCTTGTGTTTACACATATTCCGTAACTTCTTTTCTTATCATATTCCTTAGTACACCTGTAGCATTTTTTGCCAGTTATAGTCGCGGATATATGCTTCCTATAGGGTTTGTTATTCTTACACTCATAGTGGCTAATTTTACAGGTTTAGTAGGATTAGACCCTTATTTTCCCTGGGCTATTCCTGGATTGTATGCTACATCATCGGGGACAGAAACTATGCAATTGAGTACTGTCAGTTATATTATTCTAATTTCTACAAGTATATTAGGATTATTAGCAACCTTGACAATATGGCGTTTTGTTGACCAGAAGTAATAATTAGTCGAGCCTTAAAAACCCTTTTTGGAAATTTTAGTAATTGTGAATTTCAATTG
>JAVHPR010000075.1:0-5865 GCA_036170695.1 Bacteroidia bacterium | reverse complement strand
CAGGAATTACAAAACAATAAAAGACAGCATGTCTAAAGCAGATAAGCAATTAATTAAAATTTAAAATTAGAAATCATGGCAGAAAATTATTATCAAGATAATTCCTCCAAATGGAGTGAAAGTATCAATGGAACCAAAACAAGCACAAATAGTGTTAATAGTGAATTGCGCCTTTATGATATTTGTAGAGGGAATCTTCCTGCTTCACTTTGCGATACAATTGGAAAAGTGGTAAGAGATAAAGGTATTGATATTGGTGGAAATCCAAAAGCTGTTATGCAACCGATGTTGAAATTTGATGAAAAGGGAAAAGTAATTGGTGGGTCAATCAATATAACAGTGAGATTCTAATGTCATGTAAAATGGATGGTGGGAAATTGGAATCGTAATTTTCCAAGTGATTTAAATGACTTCCAAACACCTTCCATCTTCCATTTTATAATTAAAATATTTTCAGGGTTCCTCATTTTTCGTAAAAGTGCGTTTCTTTTATACATTGCCAAACATGCTCTGGTAAAAAATGTCTTACCTCTTTTTTTTCTTTGATAGCCTGTCTGATGGCGGTAGATGATAGTTGCATTAGCGGAGCATTTACCAATTTTACATGAGCATGGTTTTTTAATTGTCCGCCATCACTCTCTTTTCGGGGATAAACATACAGTTGATAGTTTTTTAAAATCTCTTTAAAGTTTTTCCATTTATGGAAATTTTCTAAGTTATCAGCTCCCATAATGATTGCAAACACATTTTTTGGATATTTTTCTTTCAGATATCTTAATGTATTGATTGTATAAGAAGGTTGAGGAAGATTAAATTCAATATTGGTAGATTTTAATTTTTTGTTATCTCCTATCGCAAGATTTACCAATTGCAAACGTTGTTTTTCATCAAGCAATGTGCTTTTATTTTTCAAGGGATTATGTGGCGAAACAACAAACCAGATACGCTCTAAATCGGTATATTCAAGCATATAATTAGCCAACGTCAGATGTCCATTATGAATTGGATTGAACGAACCGAAAAATAAACCTATTTTCATAAAATTTAGTATTAAGATATGAGATATGGGATACGAGATTTATGATATTTATGTTTTTCAATATGAAAAACATGTCTCAATTCTCAGTACTCAATTCTCAAATCTATCTATTTTATCCACATAAAAAGATTGGGGTTGTTTTCATATTTTTCAATATCCTTACAGGTTAGAATCACGCAAAAATCAATTAATGGGAGAAGTCCAAAGCATCCGCCAAATGTGGCGACATATACAATCGGAATCCATGGTTTAGTGCCTAACATAACGCGGTGGGAAGCCACAAAACCAAATGGGAATGGGAAAGCAAACAATGCGGCTACCCATTTCTTCTTTTTCGGATTATCTGTTACCGGCAATGATATAGATAGCAACATCTTTGGTTGATTCAATTTTAGAGAAAGAGTATCTGTTGAAATTGAATTAATAACCGTGTCGGGAGTAGCGGATGGCAGGGCTGAAGCGGTAAAAAGAACAAAAGTCATTAATGCCGAAAAGACTATTGATACAAGGGATTTATGCATATAAAAAAATAAAAGGAGATGAGCTGATCTCATCCCCTTTAGATTATATTTTTTTTGAATTTTTTTGTCGGCAGAATTTTCATTTCGACAATCCATTAAAGTCTATTTTGTCTCTTTTAATGACAATGAAATTGCCCTTTTAAATCGTATTGCTACTTCATTCCAATTAATGACATTCCAAAAAGCAGCAACATAATCTGCACGTCTGTTTTGATAATTCAAATAATAGGCATGTTCCCACAGATCGATTACTAAAACCGGTTCTCCTTTTACTTCGGCAATATCCATTATTGGGTTATCCTGATTGGGGGTTGAACATATTACAAGTTTTTCATCTTTTACAATGAGCCAGGCCCAGCCTGAAGCAAAACGACCCATGCCGGCAGCTGAAAATTGTTTTTTGAATTCATCGAAAGATCCAAAGGCTGAATTTATTGAAAGTGCTAAATCCCCTGTAGGAACACCACCTGCATTTGGTGCGATGCTTGTCCAGAAGAATGAATGATTGTAATGCCCGCCACCATTATTACGAACAGCCATAGGAAATTTAGAACTGTTGGCAAAAATTTCTTCCATACTTAATTTTTCTGCATCGGTTCCTGCAATAGCATTGTTGAAATTGTTTACATACGCCTGATGGTGCTTAGAATGGTGTATTTCCATTGTACGTGCGTCGATATGAGGCTCAAATGCATTGTATGCATAAGGCAGTTTAGGTAATTCAAAAGCCATATTTTATAGGTTTTTTAGGTTTAAATTTATTTTTAATTTTAGGAGTCAAAGGTACAATAAATTTTGTAATTGTTGTTTTTTTGTATGGAGGCAGATCAAAAAGAATTTCAGATTTATATTTTGCTTCGTTCCAATTCAATTTTCTGTTAATTTTTTTTCAGCTTCATATACAGTAAATAATGGCCTTTGACAAAATTTCAATAAATAGCTTTTTATAAGTGTTAGTAAATTATTTCAGAAAAAATGCAACCTTTTATATTAGTTTAATCTCTTTCATTAAATTAGATTTGTTGAAGCGGAAGTAAACGGGAACGAAATAGGGATATATTAATTCTTTAAGGTATGAATAAAAATTTATCCATAATAAAGTCAACGGTTGTTCATGCACCAATGTTTTCAACAATAAATTTTTGGATTTTAACTTTAATCCTGTTCTTTACTCCTCTCCTCTGGAAAGGATCCAGCCTAAGCTCTCAAACCGATAAACGTTCAGGTTCATTAAAAGGCTTTGATGAAAATTCTGTTCTAAAGGAATTCAGACAAAAAGAGGGATCTGAACTTAAACAAGCTAATTCATACGCTGCATTTTTAAATTATAAGAAGGCAGAATTTATAGGCAAAAAAAGTGATACCTGGCAAAAAAGTCTGCCTCCTATTCCTCCCTCTAATTTGAGTGGGGCATGTGGAAATATTGAATTTGAGACAGGAGATTTTTCCGGATGGACGGGATTTACGGGCGCAAACCCCGGATGCTGCCCAACTTCAGGTTTTGTTTCCAATGGAGTAAATGCCGCGGTGAATGATGCGAATGCTAGACATACCATTGTAACAGGTGCCGGGGTGGATCCTTGTGGTGGATTTCCTTTAGTAGCCCCTCCTATGCCAGGCTATGTTGGCGGAACTTATTCCTGTCGTTTAGGAAATGGACTGGTTGGAGGTGAAGCTGAACGAATGGAAATTATTTTCATCCCAACCCTAACCAACAATGTATTTACGTATCAGTATGCTGCCGTTCTGGAAGATCCAGGTCATAGTCAGGCTGAACAACCCTATTTTAGTGTGCAAATTATGGATTCTAACGGTAATATTATACCTTGTACATCTGATACCTATGTACCAGGAGGAAACATCCCCGGATTTGTTAATTCACCTAACTGCGGAGGTGTAATTTATAAGCCATGGACGAATGTGAGTGTTGATTTGGTTGCACAAATAGGTAACCCTATTACTATTCGCTTTACAACAGCTGATTGTACCTTGGGTGGGCATTATGGTTATGCATATGTTAATTGTGAATGTAATCCATTGAAAGTTACTCAACAGGATACCTTATGTGTTGGTTCTCCTGTTGCCCTTAATGCACCTTATGAAGATAATAATACATACAGTTGGACAGGGCCTGGTGGTCCCTATAATGGTCAGATTATAAATGTTTCACTTCCCGGAACATATGTTGTTACTATGGTTTCTAATAGTGGCTGTGTAAAAGTGGTGAGTTATACTGTTTTGGTTTTCCCATCGCCATTTGTTAGTCCGATACCTGATCAAACGGTGTGTTTGGGTTCACCTGTTACCTTGACATCCACTATAGCCGGTGGAACATGGAGTAGCAATTGCGGAGCTTGTATTGACCCCAACACAGGGGTTTTTGATCCGTCAATAGCCGGCGTTGGTACTCACACCATTATTTATGCAGTTAATGCTCCCTGCCATGCAGAAGATACTGTTTTAGTAGAAGTCCTTCCGCCTCCCCTTGCTATGATAGTTGGAAATACGGGTATTTGTGCGGGTGGTAATGTTACTTTAACTGCATCAGGAGGCGCTACCTATCTATGGTGGAATACGGCAAATACAACTTCTACATGGACAGTAAACCCCATTGTTACAACTTCTTATATTGTTGAGGTGAAAGACATTTACGGATGTTCGGATACTGCCAAGGCCACGGTAGCACTGTTTCCAAAACCTGTCACGGATTTTAGTCCCAATGATGTATGCATAAATCAGTCAACCAACTTTTCAGACTTTTCTAGTATTCCCGTTGGAACAATTACAGGATGGTCATGGGATTTTGGGGATGGTACAGCATTGGTGTTTAATCAGAATCCAAGCCATTTTTACGCGAGCCTTGGCACATTTCCGGTTACTTTAATCGTTACAAGCAATCATGGATGTAAAGATACTCTTTCAAAAAACGTCGTTGTCCATCCTCTACCTCTCGCACAATTTTCATCTAATGATGCCTGCACGGGTAGTATTGTTCCTTTAACTGATTTGTCGAGTATTTCCGGTACTGACATTATTCAATTATGGTTATGGAATTTTGGTGATAACCTTCCGAATAGCAACAATCAAAATCCATTTCATTTGTATGCAGATACCGGATCTTATACAGTCTCACTTCTAGTTATTTCCAATTTTGGATGCGCCAATTCAGTGAGCCATGTGGTTACCATAAATCCAATGCCCCAGGTTAATTTTACTGCACCGGATACGGTGGGGTGTACTCCTTTATGTGTGGAGTTGCAAAATTTATCCACTATTTCGGCCGGTAATAATGTTTCTTTTTTATGGAACTTCGGTGATGGCAGTACCATAGGGCAATCTGCGAATACGAATCATTGTTATACAAATAGTTCGGTAACTTTACCGATAACTTTTGATCTATCCTTAACAGTTACTTCCGATAAGGGATGTGTTTCAACATTCTCGAAAAATAATTATATCACCGTGAACCCTACACCAATTGCTGATTTTTCAGTTGATCCCGGTTCTGCTTCTATTATTGCACCAATAATTTCATATACCAATTTGTCGGTCGGAGCAAATGCATGGAGTTGGGACTTTGGTGATTTTACTGCCTCAGCTATAGTAGATCCATTACCTCATGTTTATGCTGATACCGGAGAATATAAAATTATTCTTATTGTTTCCAATCAATACAGTTGTTTTGATACTACCCACAAAATCATTTTCATAGAGCCATCCTGGGCATTTTTTATACCGAATGTGTTTACTCCTAATGGAGACGGCATAAATGATAGTTTCCAGGGATTTGGATTCGGTTTGTTGGAATACGAAATGTCGATTTTCGACAGGTGGGGCGATGAGATATATCATACGAGAGATTACAATGATCCTTGGGACGGGAAAGCTAATCGCGGCGCAAAAATGGCACAGATAGATGTTTATGTTTATCTCATTAATATTAAAGATATTTTGGGAATTAAGCACTTTTACAGAGGAATTGTATCATTGGTAAGGTAAAATTGAAAATAAATATAACCAGATTTACTTTCAGATAATAGACGTTATATAAGTTAAAATGCTATGAAATTTTCTTTTTTATCTAAATGTTTTGTTCAATACGTCATTGTAAGACTTTTTCTGTCGAAGCAATCTCATTTATCGATGTGGGATTGCTTCGGTCGCGAAAAACTCCCTCGCAATGACGCTTCAAATGGACATTTATTTATTTTAATAAATTAAATATATAAAGTCCAATAGAGATATTAAAAAAATATTTTTTATTGCTTATCTGCTTTAGACATGCTGTCTTTTATTGTTTTGTAA
>JAVHPR010000074.1:0-5914 GCA_036170695.1 Bacteroidia bacterium | reverse complement strand
CTCCGCTAAGTTATATTTTTATCACTTGACCCCCAACTTTTCCGATTGACCCCATATAGTGATGTTGTTTATGTAAATTCTACCTATACAAAAAATGAATTATTCGCTACAGCAAAAAACTGGGATTTGTCAACATTTAAATCTACCGGTAATATCATTCAATCAGAAAATAAAGATGCCGGAATTATCATCGCAAATGGTAGTTGTCCAATAAAAGCAACTAAAAATGTACCTGAATCGAGGATAAATTTTGCCTTTAAAATTGAGGTTAGGCATGGAAGATTTAAATACTGGATATACGACTTCGAGCATGTTGGAAAAACACTTGATTCAAGTGGTGGTTATCTTTGTTACGATAACCCTTCCTGCGGTACAAAAATACTTGATAAAAAAGGATGGGTACAAATAAAAAAACAAACTGAAGCTGCCGTTAATTCTCTAATTCAGGATTTAACAAAGCAAATGTGTACCATTAGAGCAAAGTAATAAAATTTATTTGTTGCGAATTTTCAATTTCTCTGGTGTTCACTGCAATAGCATAGCCACATATGGTTCTGGAACTTTTAATTCCAGCGTGCAGTACTCAAGCTTAAGTTGGATAGAAACAGGATATTCTTTTACTTCCCGAAATCCGAATGGAATAAAAAAATCAGGTATAATACAAACCAGGTAAATGTTTTTCGTTGAATTTTCAAGTAATTTTTTCACAATGGCTTTGCCAATTCCCTGATTGCGAAAGGCCGTAACCACTCCTAAGGAACAAAGCTCCATACAATTAGTATGTTTACGCAATCTGCCAAAACCAATTAAAACATCCTCGCACAAGGCAATAGTAAATTGTTCCGGTTTTAAATCACGATCATCCAGTTCGTACTCCTTAATGAACAGGCGAATTTGTTTAAACTCATTATGCGTGGGCTTTTTGAGGATAACAGCTCCCTCCATCCCTCCCAAAATGGGAGGAGATGTTTTCGGGAGGGCATGTGCTTTGTTTCTCTCTCCCTTCGGAAGAGTATGGAGGGGCAATTTATTCGTGATGATGCCCATGTGCTCCATGAACGTGTCCATGTGCTAATTCTTCTTCAGTAGCCGCGCGTACTTCAAGCACTTCTCCTTTAAAATGCAAATCCTGTCCGGCTAATGGGTGATTAAAATCCATCCTGACGTATTCCTTAGTAATTTCCACTACTACGCCAAATAAACGACCCCCTTCATTATCAACCATCGGTAGCGTAACTCCCACTTTTACATTTTCATCATCAAACTTACCATCTCCAGCAACAAATGCTTCGATAGGTATATTTACCAAATGCTGTTCATCTCTCACTCCATAACCGCGTTTATGTTCGATAAAAAAATCAAAGGTGTCGCCTACTTTTTTGCTGCGTAAATTGGTTTCAAAATCTTCCAGCAAACCTCCGGTACCAAATATAAATACAAAAGGATTTTCTTTACTTGTTTGTTCAATTTGCTCGTCTGTATCTTTTTTTGATAAAAGGTAGTTTACGGAAACTACCGAATTGTTTTCTATTGTCATTGTCTAGAGTTTTTAAAATTAATGATTCGAGGCAAAAATAAGTAAATCAAACAAATTGGGAAGTAAAACGGTACATTTTTTTATTTCTCGGAAAGGAGAGGCATTTTAACATCAGTTAATACTTTAGTTATTCAATAATCTGTTTATTGGTCTCTGTTTTTTTTGTGAAAACAAAGGATTTATGGCTATATTTGATAAATTCAAATCAAAAGACATGAAAAAAACGCTATTATTATTATTGTTTATTTATCAGATAAACAATTTGTGGTCGCAGTCTTTGGATTGTATTACAGCCACACCTTTTTGTACAACTTCGGCAACTACTTATCCTGCATCACAAAATACAACGGCACCGATTGGTCCAAATTATGGATGTTTGGGAAGTCAGCCGAACCCGGGATGGTTTTACTTTAAAACAGTAACAGCCGGTAACCTTACAATAGATTTATCTAATTCTGCCGGTCTTGATATTGATTATATTTGCTGGGGACCTTTTACGTCTGCTTCTGCCGGCTGTGCATCGGGTTTGACCGGTATTCCTGTTAGCTGTAGCTACTCGGGATCGGACACTGAAACTTGCATCATTCCAAATATGCAGACTGGAGAGTATTATATTCTATTGATTACAAACTTTTCTAATCAAGCTACCAATATCACCTTCTCAATAAATCAATCGAGCAGTACTGCCACTATTTCCTGTGCAGAAACCTGTATTACCCATGCATATTATAATACTCCATTATGTGTTGATGGAACTCTTCAACTGCTTGCAACAGACCATTTTGGTCAGGGAACCTATACGTGGAGCGGACCAAATGGTTTTTCTTCAACGCAAATAAATCCTCCTTCAAACAATATTTTAGCAAACGCATCAGGTTATTATTTTGTGAACTATACCAGAGACAGTACTTGTAATGTTACCGACAGTGTTTTAGTTAGTGTTGATACCTGTGGAATGCTTATCGGCAGGGTGTATGCTGATGCCGATAATAATTGTGCTTATGATAGCAGTGAAAATTATATTTCAAATGCTCAGATAAAACTTACTCAAAACAATATTTTAATAGCATGGGCTTGGACGGATCCATACGGATATTACTTTTTTGATGTGCCTAACGGAACCTATTTGATAGAACTTGCTACTACTGCTGATTATACGATCGGCTGCTCGAATAGTATGGCGCATAACACAACTGTTTCGGGACCATCAATTACTACTGAAAATTTTCCTATGGTATGCAATACCTCCAATATTGCAGCAACTGGTATTGCAGTATTCGGACAGGGATTCTTTCCGGGGCTTACTATTCCGGTTTATCCACTTGTTGGTATTTACAACCCCGCCTGTAGTCAAATAGCTGCGGTTCCAGGAAAAGTGGTGGTGGTTTTAGATACGCTAGTTCAGTATTTTGGTGCTTATAGCCCATACCCTGCACCCGACACGGTTATTGTGACAGCAAGCGGCGATACACTCATCTGGAATGTTGCGGATATTAGTAATATCGGAAACTTTGGTTATTATAATTACCCATTTGAAGTCAGCACAAAAACTACTGCTACCATTGGCGATACTGTTTGCATTACGCTTAATGTATTACCGATTCAGGGTGATGCGGATTCAACTAACAATAGTTACACACGTTGTTTTGTTGTTGGGAACTCGTACGACCCTAATTCAAAAGAAGTAACTCCGACCGGCGCTGGGATATTCGGTTATATTTCCGCTTCAACACCTGAGTTGGAATACACAATTAATTTTCAGAACACAGGAACAGCATCTGCTCAAAATATAATTGTGTTAGACACATTAGATGCGGATTTAGATATTACTTCTCTAAAAATTATTTCGTCCAGTCATCAGCAAACCACAACTTTTTTATCCGGCAATGTTTTAAAATTTAATTTCAGTAACATTATGCTTGCTGATACAGCTCATGACGAACCACATAGTCATGGCTATGTAAAATATTCTTTGGCACCCAAACTGAATCTGCCTCCCGGAACGCAATTAACGAATACCGCTTATATTTATTTTGATTATAACGCTCCTATTGTGACCAATACAGCTCTTAATACAATTGAGTTTCCATCGGGCATTATGAATTATTCAAATTATCATTTAGGAGTATTCCCTAATCCTACAAACAGCACTATTAATATTAATTTTGAAGATAATCAAAGTGCAACTATTTGTGTGAAAATAATGAATATAAACGGGCAGGTTATCTATCTGGAAAAAACAGGTAATTTTTCAGGTAAATATTCAAAAGTTATTGATTTAAGTAATTTTTCAAAAGGTATATATCTGCTTCAAATAATTACAGATAAAGAAATAGCACAACAAAAAGTAGTTAAGGATTAATAGCCTGTTTATTTTTTTTGGTAAAATAATTGTTACGCCACTTCACATTCTCACCTCCGTTTTAATTGACTTTACGCGCGAGTCAATTCGAGGGTTGTTTTGTTTCAAAAAATGCAATATAAAATGACGTAATTTAATTTTCCTGGCATTTTTAATTTTGTCATTAATTTTTGCTTCTGTTTGCTTATCACTCTATTAATCTTATCTTTGCAATCGCAATTTTTAAAGCACATTTTTAAATTCTTAATTTCTAACAAATGGCAAATTCAGGTGATTTAAATGTAGGTTCGGTGATTCGTTTTGGTGGTGAACTCTGCAAAGTAGAAGAATACATACACCGTACTCCGGGCAACTTACGGGCTTTTTATCAGGCACGTATGCGTAATTTAAAAACTGGCAAAATTGTTGAAAATCGTTTTCGGGTAGGGGAAGCTGTTGAATTAGTGCGTGTTGACTATAAACAAATGCAGTATATTTTTCCGGAAGGAGATTTTATTGTTTGCATGAATAATGAAAACTTTGAGCAAATTTACGTTCCTTCTATTTTATTTGGTGATGGCTTGAAATTTTTAAAGGAAGGGATGGAGGTAAAAATATCTTTCGAAGGCGATGAACCGATTTTAGCGGAAGCTCCTGTTTTTGTTGAGTTACTTATTACCTATACCGAACCCGGCGAAAAAGGGAATACTGCTACCAACACTTTAAAAGCGGCTACATTAGAAACAGGTGCTGTTGTGAGAGTGCCCTTATTTATCAATGAAGGCGAAAAAATTAAAGTGGATACCCGTACGTCAGAATATTCTGAAAGAGTGAAATAATTTAAAAATCTGTCAATTTGAAAATATATAATAAATAAATTCTGTATGCCCTGTCAAAATTATTGACAGGGCATTTTTTTATACTTATATTTACATAAACAACTAATCATACAAAGGAATGAAATTATCGAATAAACAAAAGTTAAAAGATATTGCGGCACTGATAAATTGCGAATTTGAAGGCAATGCCGACCATATTATTAGTGGTTTAAATGAAATACACATGGTTGAAGAAGGCGATATAGTTTTTGTTGACCATCCCAAGTATTATGATAAAGCTCTTAAATCAAAAGCGACTACTATACTTATTAATAAAAAAGTTGAATGTCCGGAAGGCAAAGCCCTACTTGTTTCTGATGATCCATTCAGGGATTACAATAAATTGGTTAGGCATTTTTACCCTGTAAATTATTCTCAAAAACAGATTAGTGATACGGCCAAAATAGGAATCAACACTGTAATTATGCCCGGCGTGTATTTGGGAAATAACGTGACCGTTGGCGATAATTGTGTGATTCACCCTAATGTTGTTATTTACGATAATTGCCATCTCAGAAATAATGTAATTATTCACGCAAATACGGTGATTGGTGCAGATGCATTTTATTATAAAAAACGTGCTGATAAGTTCGATAAAATGATTTCCTGCGGAAGCGTGGTGATTGAAGACAATGTAGAAATTGGTGCGCTATGCACCATCGATAAAGGTGTTTCGGGAGATACAGTAATTGGCGCGGGAACAAAAATTGACAATCATGTTCAGATAGGGCATGATACCGTGGTAGGTAAAATGTGTTTAATGGCTTCGCATGTAGGAGTATCAGGGGTTGTGACTATCGGAGACGGAGCCACATTATGGGGACAGGCAGGAGTCAGAAGTGATGTTACTATCGGCAAAGGATCTACTTTGCTGGCGCAATCGGGATTAGGTGAAGATATCCCGGATGGAAAAACGTATTTCGGTACACCTGCCGGAGAAGCGAGAGGAAAAATGAAAGAAGTTGCAGCATTAAAAATGTTACCCGAATTGATGAAAAAAATGTGCTAATTTGATAATGTGCTGATGTGCTAATTTGTATTATCCAGACAAAAAGATTGGCACATTTTCAAATTAATAAAATTGCTTATCTGCTTTAGACATGTAAAAAATAGTATCTTAGCTCCTTATGAAACATGATGATTATCCGAAAATTTTTC
>JAVHPR010000073.1:0-5916 GCA_036170695.1 Bacteroidia bacterium | reverse complement strand
TTTTACAGAGTTAAGTTGTTGACAATCAAATTGTTAATAACACCGAAACTTTAGAGGAATAAGCTGTCTTTTACCTCCCGCCCATTTTAAAAAAGGCTGAGCAATAGCACTATTGTTTTGAATTTTACAAAAACTCATTCGCCAGATTTGCAAGTTCTGAACGTTCTCCTTTTTCAAGAGTAACGTGTGCGTATAATTTTTGATTTTTTAACCTGTCGATTAAGTATGACAGACCGTTGCTTTGGGTATCCAGATATGGTGTATCGATTTGATAAATATCACCTGTAAAAATAATCTTAGTGTTTTCACCGGCACGGGAAATAATTGTTTTTACTTCGTGAGGCGTAAGGTTTTGCGCTTCATCCACAATAAAGAAAACATTCGATAAACTGCGCCCTCTGATGTATGCTAAGGGACAAACTACCAATTTTTCATTCTCCACCATTTCGGTAATTTGTTTGTATTCCCGTTCTTTTTCGCTAAACAGCCCTTTGATAAACTTTAAATTATCCCAAAGAGGCTCCATGTAAGGATTTAGCTTTGATTTGATATCCCCCGGAAGGTAACCAATGTCCTTATTACTTAAAGGAACCACCGGGCGGGCTAAATATACCTGGTGAAAATTTCTGCGTTGTTCCAGTGCTCCGGCTAACGACAACAATGTTTTTCCTGTACCGGCAACACCCTGAAGGGTTACTAATTTAATTTCGGGATTAAGAATAGCATCCAAAGCAAAAGCCTGTTCGGCATTCTGTGGAGAGATACCAAAAGCACTTACTTTTTTAATGCGCTCAATAGTATCTTTTATAGGGCTGTAAGTAGCAAGAACAGATTTCGCTGCGTTTTTTAATATAAAAAAATGATTGGATGTAGGTTTTTGTTTTTTCAGAATAACGGAAGTTTCGCAGAACCCTTTCTCATAAATTTCATTGATCAGTTCGATTGAAACTTTTTCTATCTCGCTGCATCCTGTGTATAATTCACTTACATCTTTAATTTTCCCTGTTTCATAATCTTCGGCATTCAAATTAAGGGACTTTGCCTTAATCCGAAGGTTAATATCTTTAGTAACCATTATCACTTTATGATTCGGATATTGTTCTGAAACATAAAGGGCAGTATTTAATATACGATGATCTGCTTTTTTCTCTCCAAAAACATGTTCAGCATCTATAGTAGAGCCCTGATGCATCTCAATTTTAATCATTCCATGCCCTTTGCCATTGATAGGAATCCAATCCTGAAGGGTATTGCCCACCGAAATTTTATCGATATAGCGTGTGAATTCACGTGCGGCAAAGTTTTTGGTATCATTACCTTTTTTGAAATTATCCAGTTCTTCTAAAACAGTTATTGGAATAACAACATCATGTTCATGGAAACTTTTGGCGGCCATGTGGTCATAAATAATTACCGATGTGTCAAGAACGAAAATCTTTTTTTCTTTCACCATTTTATGTCGATTTTTTAAGTTTGGCTAAAACTATGAAAACAAAAAACATCTTTTAAGTTCAAGCGATAAAGTAATGAACAAAAAATTGTTTAAAGTATTGTTTAGCACGTTCAACGCAAATAGTACCAGGAGGTTTCAATAAATTTTCGGAACTGCATTATTACTCACTATATCAACGGGGTTGAACTACATATTTAAACTACGATACGAAAAGTAAATGGAACGCAGATAACGCAGACGGCATCTTGCCATTGGCTGGATGAGCGAGATACTGCGAAAGGTGATGAACACAGATAAAATAAAATCTTATTTAACCATAAACTTTTTGATAGGGCAAACTGCCTGTGGCTGTTTGAGCCAGCATGTGTGCAGAACAGATAAAAATCTTTTTTAATCATAACAATCTGCGTTATCAGCGTTCCATATTTTTTAAAGTATAGCAGCAAAATAACAAAAAGTTTATAGTTGTTTACATAGTTGTTTACAATAAATTATCAAACTGAAAATGTAATGGTATATTTTGTCCCATTTGAATTATCCTGGGCTATCTCACCGCGTAATTGCTGAACAAGTGTAAGTACTAATTGCATTCCTAAGGATTCTGTATTTCTGTAATCAATGTCGCCAGGAAACCCTTTGCCGTTATCGGCAATAATCAATTGAATAACTTTATTTGTTTGCGTCAAAGAAATGCACACTTCGGCTTTTTCATCACTGTGCTCTTCGTTTGAAGTCTCTGTAAATGCGTATTTTAAGGCATTGGTTACAATTTCATTTATTATCAATCCACATGGGATAGCATGATCTAAATCAAGAAAAATAGGTTCGATGTCTAATTTTAAATCGATCTCAGGGTTTTTGGTATAAGAATATATCAGGTTGCTGGTGATGTTGCTGATGTATTCTGAAAAATTAATTCTGGAGAAATTATTTGTCTGGTAGAGCAGCTCATGAATAAAGGACATGGCTTTTATTCTGCTTCTTATGTCTCTTAGTAGTTCGAGTGTTTTTTTATCCGTAATGTTTGAATACTGTAAATTGAGTATGCTTAATATTATTTGGAGATTATTTTTAACCCGGTGATGAACCTCTTTCAGAAGAATTTCTTTTTCTTTTAATGATTGATTAATCTTTTCTTCTGTTTTTTTACGTTCACTAATGTCTCGTAAAATTAGTGTTGTTCCTGTAACTTCGTCCTCTGAAAACAAAGGCCCTGCGTTAATTGAAAACCATGCAAGAGATCCGTCTAAATGCCTGCCCGGCATTTCATGATTCAATGATTTTTTTGTGAGAAAAATATTTTCAAGTTTTTGTTTTACTACAACTTTAAATTCTTCCGGCACATAATCAAAAATACTTGTTCCAACCACCTGATCAAGAGGGGCATTCAAATGCGTGTGATTAATGAATTGTATATAGTTTTCCTTATCAAGTGTAATAATTATATCCTCTGCATTTTCAACTAATGAGCGGTATTTTTCTTCACTCTTTTTTATTAAGTCTTCCGCATTTTTTCGCTGGGTAAGGTCTCTTATAATTAGTGTTACTCCATTAACTTCGTTGCCTGAAAACATAGGCCCTACACTAATTGAAAACCAAACAATAGTACCATCTAAATGCTTGCCGGGCATTTCATAATTAAATGATTTTTTACATTCATATACATTTTTAATTCTTTCTATAGCCAATTCCCGGTATTCCTCCGGAAGATAATTTAAAATACAGGTAGACATTACTTTGTCAATAGATGCACCAGAAGGAGTATGGTTAATAAATTGTATTGTGTTGTTAATATCAAGTGTTATTATCACATCATCTGCATTTTCAACCAGGGAACGATATTTTTCTTCACTTTTCTTTATTACTTCTTCTGCTTTTTTACGTTCGGTAATATCTTCTGAAACGCCTAGTATAAAATGCGGGCGACCATTGCTGTCTTTGACAATAGTTTTTTTTGTATGAACGATTACACATTTGTTTTTAGACTCTGATAACTCTTCCGGAATATCAAGAACCCCATTCATTTTAATTGCTTCAATATCCGTCTCTCGATAGCAATCAGCTTCTTTCTTCGAAAAACAATCATAATCGGTCTTTCCAATACATTCTTCCGATTTTGTCCCCGAAATGTCCTCCGCCGTTTTATTCCATAATGTATATCGGAAATCATTATTAATATCCTTACAGAATACAGATACCGGTAAAGTTTGAAGGATACTCGACAAGAGTGCCTCATTTTCAGCAAGCTTATTCTTAGCCAGTTTTCGTTGGGTAATATCATGTATCGTTGCTTGTAAAACGCGTTCATTCCCATAATTAAAAGCGGAAAGTGAAACTTCGGCAGGAAAATTTTCTCCATTTTTTCGCTGGTGTACCCATTCAAATCGGTTGACTCCTTTTTCGTAGGCAATTTCTATCATTTCATTCGCTTTTAAAAGAGAATCTTTCCCGTCTGGCTGCAATGCGGGCGATAAATCCGAAGGATGGCTTTCAATAAATTCATTTCTTTCAGACAGCCCAAACATTTTCAGGGTTATTGGATTGCAATCAAAAAAACCCTTTCGAGTCAGCAGCATTACCGCATCGTTTGATCCGTTAAAAACAGCTTCCAGTTTTTCCTTGCTAATTTTCAATTCTTCTTCTGCCAGCTTTGATCCCGTGATATCGGCAAAGTATCCATGCCAAAGGATACTGCCATCAGTCATCTCTTCCGGCTTGGAATTTCCTCTAACCCACCTGATTCCTTTCTGAGGTGAAATTATCCTGAATTCATGCACCCAACTTTCCTGAGGATTAATGAAATGATGTAACGTTGCCATCAGGCTCTGCAAATCATCCGGATGAACAAGGTTAAACACTTTAAATCCGTCCTGCATCGCCTCCTCGGGAGTTATGCCTGCCAACTCCTTAACGCCTCCACTGATGTAAGGGAACAGGAATTTCCCATCGGGATAAATTTGATATTGATATATTATCCCGGGAACCTGAGCTGCATGCCTTACCAGCAGAGCATTTTGTTCTTTCACTTTCAAAAGATTTTCCATCTCTTTACGGGCAGTGATATCTTGTCCGGTTCCTTTTAATCCGATTATTTTACCCTCTGCATTTCTAACCACCTCACCCAAACAAGCTATGTTTTTTATATTCCCGCTTTTGCCAATAACCCTGTATTCATAACTAAATCCTTTTCCGGTTTTTATCGCATTTTCACGCATCTCATCAATTATATGAAAATCATCAGGGTGACACGCACTTCTATATTTCCCATAAAGTATATCCGAGGTTTCATTTTCTAATTCGAAAAGCGCATAATGCCCTTTCGACCATTTAATTTCCGATGTTTCAATATTATATTCCCAACTGCCTATTTTCGCAAGCTTTTCTGCCTCTTCAAAATTTTGTTGGTTTTTGATAATATCCTCTTCTATTTCTTTGCGTTCGGTAATGTCTTCCACCATCGTAATGTGAAGAGGATGTATTTTATTTCCTGTTTCAACCGTGGCGATAGATATATCCACCCATACGTATGAGCCATCAGGCCGCAAATATCTTTTGGACATTTTAAAACTCCTTAGATTGTTATTATTCATTTGTGACTTAAATGATAATCCTTTCTGAAGATCATCGGGATGAGTAATGCTCATCCAGTCAATGTTGCTTAATTCTTCAGCGCTACGTCTGATAATTTCTGAATACTTTGGGTTGGCATTATGTATCCTTCCCGAATTGGAATCGATGAGGGCGATACCCAATGGAGCCGATTCAAATATGGTACGAAAACGTTTCTCACTTAACAATAAATTTTCTTTCGATACCTGTTCATTTTTTAATAATCTAAACAGTAGGAAGCTAAAAACTATAAATACGAAAACAATCAATAGGGTGGATTTCCAGAAAAGACCGTTAAGCAAAGTAAGGTGTTCCGTTAATGAGATCATGGATTGACTTTCACTATATATTGAAATCGTTTTTTTTTCAAGGTAAATGATTAAGAACAAAATCATTATTCCGAATAAACCTATCAGGATCGCGTGTTTTAATGAATTACTTATTTTCATGTTCTCATTTTTTTTAGATTGAATCATATTAAATATGAACCCTTTGCAATAGCTGTCAAAAGTAAATCTAATAATCCTTAATTAATATTTTTTTGTTATTAGAATACTATAAATAGTGGCATACCATAGAGTATATTAAACAAAATATTAAATACCCCTACTCAGATTCATAGAAATAAAAAAATTGATTCGTTATTTTTTACAAAAGAAAAAACTCTTAAACGGAGCGTTATTGGGTGGTTTTTTCGCTCGAAGAAATCGGATATTTTAGACAGATTCTAAATAGACATAAAGACAGACTACATGTGGTCCACTCAATCATTCTTGTTCTGATTTATTGTTTCAGTTCGTTAGTTCAAAACTATGCACTTTCAGTGCAAGACTTTCAGTTTCTACAAAATTTCA
>JAVHPR010000072.1:0-24176 GCA_036170695.1 Bacteroidia bacterium | reverse complement strand
CTGTTGCTATGGTTTTTAATTATGGGTAAACTAACGGACAATCAAATTATATATTTAGTATCCTGTAAAACAAAGGTAAATTATGTAAATAATTTATTCTCGATCATGCAAACAAAGGGATTTGAATATGGTTGAAATTATCCTTTCAAAATCCTATGAATCTGTTTATAGAGGAGAAACCAAATAAATAATAGTAAAATGAAGGAACTATTAAGAGTTAATATAAAACTGATTATTTCAGGTGGTTTAGCCCTTGGTTTAGCCGTGACTATTATGCAGGGATTTATCACTAATAAATATATAAAAGAACTTTCCGGGAACATAACAAAAATGAAACGGCATTATGAGGTGGTTCAGGAAATTGGGAGTTTAAATAGGAATCTGTTACTGATGGAAAGTTACTCTGAAGGATATATTATCTCTGAAAATAAAGATTTTCTTAAAGATTTTGAAGAACGGGAGGCAGAAGTTAAGATACAAACCAATTTGCTAAAACAACTTACAGGCTATTCTGTATTAGATGAACAGGAATACAACAAGTTGAATCAACTTATCGAAGATAAAGTGTCGTTTATAAATATGGTAATAAATTTAAATGACAAGCAAGGCGCCAAAGCAGCTATGGATATGATAAAAGAGGGGAAGGGAGCCAGGATTATGGATAAAATACTATTATATTCCGATAATATTACCGGAGAGTCAAAGAATGCTGTGGCTGTTTTTCGTAATTCTGAAAGTTTTTATGTGGAGAAAGTTAATATGTCGAGAGTGTATGCAACACTTACGGGGATTTTAATAATTATTATTACTTCCTTTTCTTTATTTCAGGACATTAATAACCGCAATCGTTTTGAAAGCGAATTGAAAGCTGAAAAATTGAAAGCTGAAAAAAGTGCCTTAGTAGAAGAGCAGTTTCTTGCAAACATGAGTCATGAAATACGGACACCAATGAATGCAATTGTTGGCTTTACACGTCTTTTGGAAAAAACAAAACTTGACAAGAAACAAACCGACTATTTAGGTTCAATAAAAAAATCGGGAGACGGGCTTCTCTTAATAATTGACGATATTTTAGATATTTCAAAAATGGAGGCTGGTATGTTTCGTATTGAAAAAATCAGGTTTAGTATTCCTAGTTTAATGCACTCTGTAAAATACATGTTTAGTCAAAAAGTTGAAGAAAAAGGCCTGAATCTGGCTTTTAGGGTGGATGAAAAAATTCCGGAAATTGTTTTAGGCGATCCAACCAGGTTAACCCAGATATTAATCAATTTGATAAGTAATAGCGTAAAATTTACAGATGATGGCGGTATAATTGTTCAGAGTAAATTAATTTCTGAAGATAATGAAGGTGTAAAAGTTAAATTTATTGTTAAGGATTCAGGGATAGGTATTAGTGAAGGAAAACTCAATACTATCTTTGATCGGTTCGATCAGGGAAATACTGAAACTACCCGTAAATACGGAGGTACCGGATTGGGGCTTGCCATTGTTAAGAGATTGGTCGATTTACAGGGAGGTAAGGTGTATGTTGCCAGCACCCTGGGAAAAGGTTCTGAATTTTCGTTCACCATTTCATATTCAAAAACAAACAATAATGAATTAGCTCCAAAGCCTAGAGAAATAGAAATACAAAAAATAGACACCACTATAAATGTATTATTAGTAGAAGATAATTTGATGAATCAGAAGCTTGCAATAGAGGTTTTGAACCAATTTGGCTTTGAAGTGACTTCTGCAGGTAATGGAGCAATAGCTATTGAACTTTTGAAAAATGCCGCTTTCGATGTAGTTTTGATGGATATTCAAATGCCGGTTTTAGATGGTTATCGTGCCGCCCGTAAAATCAGGGACGAATTGAAATTAGACATTCCTATAATTGCAATGACAGCTCATGTTATGACTGGTGAAAAAGAGAAATGCATGAGCTATGGTATGAATGATTATATTTCAAAACCATTTATTGAATCTGACCTATACAATATAATTTGTACCCACTTACCTGCGTCTTCAAAGGTTTGCGGAAAGGTGGAGGTGGCGGATGGAATGGATATAGAAAAAAATGAAAAGGTTAGCGAATTGAGTTATTTGACAGAAATTTAAAAGGGAAAGGTCTCCTTCGTAATTGAAATGATCGATATATTTTTAGAGCAAACACCTTTAGATTTAAAAAGTATTGAAGAAGCGGTTTATAAGAGTGATTTTGAAATTGTTAAGTCCATTGCTCATAGAATGAAGTCATCCATACGATTTGTCGGCCTGGCGGATAGAATCGAAAACGATTTGGATGCGATGGAAAATACGCCTGTAGAAAACAGGAATATTGAATTCATCAAAGTGCACTTTGATAATGTTAAAAGTGTATGTGAGAAAGCGATGGAAGAACTAACAGAATATAAAAGTTCAATAACAGTATAGCTAAACTGTTTCAGCTGCAATACTTTTGCCAGTTGCCTTTGTACCGCATTGCCTTGCTTGCTGCAGATGTCAAATACCGAAGGTTAGTTTTGTATTATCGAATTATAATTTTTTCATTTGCAATTACCAATTTTTCTGAAACAACTTGCACAAAATAAACACCTGCATTCAACGTCCCTTTGTCTATTATTAATTGTCTTCCTGAAAAGTTGATGTTTTTTACTTCTTTACCTATAATATCAATAATTTTTACGGAAGCATTTTTCATTTCTTTAGTAAATGAAATTGTTGTTTGCGAAGTAAACGGGTTTGGAGAAATGCTAATTTCAAAAGTATTATTTACGTCCTGAATGCCAAGCGTTTGATTTACTGCAATTGAATCTGTTTGAGCATTAAATAGCTGAGCAAGCCCTGTAGAATTAATTGCTGAATAACCGGAAAAGGACAAATTTAATGTCTCTAAGGATGTCAAAGAAGTTTTAATTTGAAATTTAAAATCTGCAATTTTTCCAAAACCACTTACATCGGCATGATCGATACGACATATCGCACCATATGCAGTATTGGCCAGTCCATCAACTTTTCCGATTTTTAGCGCATTAAGTCCTATTGTTCCAAGCCAACTATTAGGATAGCTAATGCTTTCCGTTCCGGACTGAACAATTGACCCGTCATAATTTATATTAAAGGCAATACCGTATAAGGTACTAACAGGTGTTACTGATGTCCCCAGCCATAATTCGGCATTTACCCAATCACCTGCATTATAAATGCTTCCACTAATTACAAAATACATATCGGCGGTTGTTCTTATTCCTGTATAGTTATTAACAGGAGCAACAATGGCATGTGTTGAATTGAAATTTAAATTTATTGCAACTGTATCGTTGGCATCAATTGTTCCGTCCCCATTACAATCAGCGTGTTTTAAATCCTGTCCGTTTGTTTGTAGCGGGCCCCAGTTATTTAAAGGTGAAGCCTGCCAGGTATTACTGATACTTGTTCTGGGCGCTCCTGTTTGCGAATAATTTAAACCAATAGCTAATAAATCGGTATTATTTACAAGGGAATCATTGTTTGCATCTCCCGGCCAAACAGCCGGAGGATTGACTGTAACAATTATATTGTAGGTGGTTGGATTTGTACAACCATTTGCTGTTAAAGTAAATACGTAAGTAACATTTATTGAATTTCCTGTTGTGTTGTTAAGTATTTCGTTTGGATCACCCGCTCCACTTCCGGCTAGGTTACTGATGCCCGCTACAACTACTCTTGTCCAGGAAAATGTTGCACCTGGTGTTGCACTTGTAGGTGTGTAACTGAATATGTTGCCGGTAAAAATTGCAGGAGGTGTTAAAGTACTGCTTAATACTGCATTAGGATTTACTGTAACCACAACATTGAAAGTTGTTGGATTTGTGCAACCGTTGGCAGATATAGTATAACTGTAAGTTACATTAACAGGAGCACTAGATGTATTAACCAGTGTTTCATTTGGATTACCTGTTCCGCTTGCAGCCGCATTGGCAATGCCTGTTATAAGAGCTCTTGTCCATGTAAATGATGCACCAGGTGTTGTGCTTGTTGGGGAATAATTAAATGCACTACCACTGCATATCGCAGGAGGAGCCAGGGTGCTGCTTAATACCGGGGAGGTAATATTTACTAGTATTATACTAGAATTTAAACTTGCACCGTTACCATTTTCTGCCCGTAAACGATAATAGTACGTATTGTTTGTTGATAGCCCTGTTATAGTAAAGGTGGTTACATTACCTACATTCAGGTTCGCATAAGTGCCTAAAAATGTAGCAAATGTGGCATTGGTTGAAACATCTATATAGTAGGTTAATGCACCTGAAACTGCGCCCCAGTTCGCATTAAAGGATGTACAAGTTATGTTGGTCGCGGATGTCGCCACAGGAGCCGTGGGGACTTGTGCAAACAAATTATTATTAAAACAGGCGTATGTAAATAACATTGCTGTTAGGAGCATCATTTTAAAAATGGAAGGTGTCTTTTTAAAATTATCGCTGTTGATGCAAGTGTAATTGTTTTCCATTTGTTGCTATTTGATATTGTTTATATAGTATACTGTTTGATTTTATTGATAGCAAACCTAATAATAAAAAAACACGATGTGATAATTGTTTCACATAATGCTACTTTAACTTTATAGATTGCACTGCTGAAGAAATAATTTAGATTGAAAAAATGATAAAATAATTTACCGGGCATATTTTTTTATCAGTTCAGCCAATTCAGTTTTTGCACTTCTGGCAACCGGTATGTTGCTATCATCAATCATTTCGATATTGCCTTTGTCTTTGGTGGGATTGTATTTCTTTATATATTCAACATTTATCAGATGAGAATTATGACAGCGAAAAAAACTTTCGCCTTCCAGGGAACATTCAAAAGATTTCAAACTTTTAGTAACCAATCTCATTTTAGTGCCAATGGTAAAAACTTTTGAATAGCTTCCATCAGCTTCAATTCGTATGATGTCTTTAATGTTAATGTATTCCGATCCGTTGGCTGTTGGTATTGTTAACTTGCTGGCTAATGCAACTTTTAATTTTTCAACTTGTATTTGAGAAATAGCCTGTTTCTCTATTCTGTTTGAAATCCTGTTAATGGCATTTATCAATTCCATTATGTTTATTGGCTTTAAAAGGTAATCAGTAGCATTTACTTTAAAGGCTTTAATTGCAAATTGGTTATACGCTGTAACAAATATGACTTCAAATTTCCGGTTTTCAAAATGTTCTATCAGCTCCAATCCGGTCATTTGCGGCATTTCAATGTCAACAAAAACCAAGTCAGGGTTTTTATTTTGAATTTCTTTCATCCCGTCTTTTGCCGAAAGGGCCGTGCCAACTATTTCCACATCGGGGCAGAATTCTTTTATAGCTATTTCCATAGCTGTTACAGCGTTTTTTTCGTCATCAATAATTACAGCTCGTAACATAATAAGTTTGAATTTGGTTAGAAAGGTTACAATTCATTAACTAAACAGGGTAAAATGAATTCAACTCTTGTGCCGCAGGCTTTACCATCATCGTCCAATAAGTCAAAATATTTCATAACCATATCTGTATTGTTTAATGAATTTAAAATTTTCAGTCGTTGGTCTGTTGCTTTAATACCAAATGATTCACGATTCTTTTTCTTTTTATTGATTGCTTTCGATTCATCCCGCCCAATACCATTATCTTCAACAGAACAAAGGAGAGTTCCCTCTTTTAATTTAATATCAATAAATAATTTTCCGGCCTCTTCTTTTTGCATTAGTCCATGCCAGATAGCATTTTCAACAAAAGGCTGAAAAATTAATGGCGGTACCAGGTAGTTTTCTGTTACAATACCCGGTTCAATGGTTAAAGAAGCTGAAAATCTGCCAACGAATCGCTGCTCCTCTAATTCTATATAAACCGAAAGCGTATCAAGCTCATCTTTAAGGGAAATATATTTCATTTGTGATTGCTCCAGCACCTTACGGATTAAGCCTGAAAATTTAGAAAGGTAAACACTGGCTTTTAATTTATCATTCTGGAAAATAAAACTTTGAATAGAGTTTAATGAATTAAAAATGAAATGTGGATTCATCAGCTTTCTCAATGAAATCAGCATATAATGCGAGAGATCATTCTTGAGTGTTTCCTGAAGTTTTTCAGTGTATTTTAAGTTTTCTACTAATTTATCGCGCTGAACTGTAATTTCTCTGTTTTGTTGATTCAGTTCCTCGTTTTTCTCTTCAACTATTTGGTTCTTTTTTTCAATAATTTTGTTTTTGTCTTCTACTAAATATTTTTGTTTCCTTATTTCTTCATTTTGTATTTCTACTTTTTGCTTTTGACTTTCAATAACCCGTTTTTGTTTTTTAGCAATGCGCAGGGAGCGAAAAATTAAAGCGGCAAAAACCAGTACTAATAACAAAACACTCAAAACAGACCAAAATAATATTTGTTGTTTTTTATTATCCGTTTCCTGTTGTATTATTTCCTTATCGTGCTTGGCTTTGAGTGCTAATTCATCTTTGCTGAATTCATAATTCATCTCCATACGCACCATTTCATAATTTTTTTCCTCATTAACAATGGAATCCTTTGCCAGCATTGCTTTCTTGTAATACTCCAGCGCTTTTTCGTGTTTCCCTGTTGCCGTATAGAGCTGGCATAAGTATTCGTTTGCAGTTTTTATATCCGCCAAATTGCCAATTTCCTCAGCTATCGATAAAGATTTTTTCAAAGATTTTTCTGCTTCGGCATATTTTTTTGTTCCAATATATAATAAGCCAATGTTGCCAAGTTTGATTGCAATTCCATTCTTGTTCCCAAGTTCTTCATCCATATCCAACGCTTCGACATAATAAGCAAGAGCAGAAATATAATTTTTTTGTACAGTATATACACTTCCGATATTATCATAAGTGCCGGCAATCGCTTTTTTATCTCCCAGTTCTTCAGCAATTTTCAACGATTTAAAATAATATTCTAAGGCGCTATGGTAATCACCTTTATTGTCATAAATAATTCCGATGTTACCAAGATTGTTTGAAATACCATTTTTGTCGCCTAGCTCTTCAGACATTTTCAATGCCTTAAAAAAATAGCCCAGTGCTTTAGCATAATCGCCTTTGTATTTGTATATAATTCCAATATTGTTATAAGCGGAAGTAATTCCCTTTTTATCCCCCATTTCTTCTGAAATTTTCAAGGCCTTGAAATAATAATCCAACGATTTTGGGTAAACACCTTGTCGGCAAAATACGACACCAATGTTACACAGCCATTTTACAATAACTTTTTTATCTCCGAGCTCTTCTGCAATCTGTAATGTTTTGAAATAATATTCCAGGGCTGTCGGATAATTACCCTGTTCGTAATACACATTGCCAAGATTACCATAAGAACCTACAAGACCTTTTTTGAAATTTAATTGTTTAGCAAGTTGCAATGCAGAATTGCCAAACAGTAATGCAGAATCATAACGACCTTTTCTTATATATTCCCAGCATAATTTGTAGGAGTGAATTACCTTGTTGGTATCCGGAAGGTCAGTTTTTAATAGCAAAAGAAGAGAATCCTTTTTATTGTGCTGAGAGAAAGAATTACCGGCAAGTAAAACAAAAAAAACAGTAAAAATAATTTTTGAATAGAGTATTGAAACGTATTTGAAATCTCTTTTTTTATCTTTTTTATATCTCATAAGGGGTAAAAATGCATTAATTTATTCCATTAAAAAAAGGCTAAGCTTTAAATCTGAAAAACATTCCCTATTTCTGAATAATAACAGATGTCGTTGTAACCGTATTGTCCGTCACTAGTTTGCAGAAATATATGCCAACTGCCAGTGTTGAAATGTCAATGGTTTTATCAAATGCTCCACCCGGTATTTCCTCATTAACGATACTCATTATTTCCTGCCCGACGTTAGTATATAATGCCAATTTTATTTTTCCTGATTTCGCCAACATAAAAGATATAGTTAATGAATTGTTTGCCGGAACGGGATATACCGTAAATAAGGTTTCATTATTATTTTCTATGATTGCAGTACTTCCGTTTACATTAATTACTCCGGAATAGGGCATTTTATTAAATGCAGTTGCAGTAACATCAATAACACCTGCGACTGCAGAAGGTATTGTTATTATCGCACTTGTCCCGTTTGAAACCCCTGTTCCTAAAATAATTCCATTCCTGGATAAACAAATCAATGCTCCGGTCGCATTGCAAGTAACAGATATTGAGGTGGTACCCAGAGGCGCAGTAGTGGCATGGCTCGTAATCATTGGAGCGGGAGTGTTTGTATATACCATTACCGATGGATCACCAAAAAGTGTCCAGGTGTCTGTCATCTCGGCACCTCCGGAAGGATAAGCATCATTCATTTGCATGCAGCCATTCATGGAAAGACCTCCAAATGTACGCTGAACATTGCCTGAAATACTTTCTACTAAAATATCTACCATCGCATCCTGCCCTTCCATGGGGGGATTCCAGCTTTGATTTATTGTGGACATAAGGCAGGCAATAGCTCCTTTAGGCTGGCTTGGAGTACCTTGTCTCAACCATGATTCGGCGAAACATTCGGCATTACCTACAAAATTTCCGTTTACACAGGCTACCGACCAAATGAAGGGGTTTTTATTGGTATTTGTTAATAAATGTACATCGTTTGAAGAAAACCCGGAAGTTACAAATTCATTATCCGAACCATGTCCGCAATAAGTAATGATACCAACACCATTATTAACTTCTGTTTCAATGTCCGTGGGGGAAGGATCGCCGACAACATCTATTCCGCCTTGCGATCCGTCATAATTTTCACTAACACCATTATACGTGAACGCTAATAATTTATTGCGAATGATACGCTCATGTTCAAAATCCATTTCATTATCATCACCTGGTCCCAACGCAGAGCCAATGGTGATGCCTTTTTTATACCATGTGCCCGAGACCTGAGGTGTTTTTTCGTAGTTTATTGTACGATTCACCATTGTTTGAACCTGTGTGGACGTGGTTGCAGAAAAACGCCCGACAAAAAGTTCGGGATATGAGTCATTTCCGCTGAGGTAGCCATAATCATTATCGGAATCTCCGGAAGAGGTGCTTGATGAAGGCATCTGGGCCGCATCACCAACAAGCAATATGTATTTTAAATTCGGATGCGTTGAAAAATAAGTGTTAATGTATGCCTTAATTGCTGCGGATGTTGTGCCGGCAATTGATGTGAAAACCATGTCGGTGGTAATACCTTTATTGTTTTTCCAGGTAACAAATGGCAGCATATCAATACCAAATGCATCATCACAAATAACCAGCATCGACCCTGTTCCGGAAACGGGGGTATATCTTAAATTATCCTGCATCGATTTATAATTTATAAATTGACGCTGATAGATTGCTTCAAATTCTTTGTCCGCTATTTTTTCTGAGTTGATTCTATCCAATTGATTTTGGCCACCGATAGCATTTTTCAAAACAACTGCAACAACAATATCAGTATATACCCTTAATGTTTTTGTTTGAGGGTTATATTGGAAAGGGCAAACATTTATTGATTGTCCTCTGTAATCTCTGAAAATATAAGGCGTGTTTAATATTCCGAGAGAAGCAGGAAAAAAAATATCTTCAGAATAGGCACTACCATAGGTATAGGAAACATCAGAAGGGTTAATATTTCTGATCAGATTACCTTTTGATGGCGCTATTGTTATCCCGGGTACATCATAATAGCTACTTGATACGATTCTGAGTTCCATTTCTGCTTTATCAGGTATTACAATAGATGTAGTCAGTTTTGGTAAATCAGGAGCGCCTGTCAGAAGCAATGGAGTGCCTTTGTCGATGGAAATAATTTGGGCATCGCCAAGTGGCGTTGAAACTCTTTTTAAATTATAATCTCCGGGAATAAACTCAATAGTTAGTGCTGTATTTGTATTCACCAATTTAATGCTTGTTGGCGTTCCTGCAGTTATTAGACCTGATAATAAGGACAGAAAAATGAGGGCTGATTTTTTCATTGGTGATGATTCGTTGTTTGTGATAGGAAAGATAATATTCTGATTTTACAAAACCAAATAAAAAAGCTTATTTTTCGCTACAAAACACCCAAAATGTGATTGGTTGCTGTCGTTAATTTAATTTAATTCAGGCTTTGCTGGGGAGGAGCCAGTTGATATAAATCAATGGTGTTGTCTGAACCGGTAATAATGTTATATATGCCATCATTGTTAAGGTCTTCAATACAGAAAGGTGTTTTCCCCTCAATCGGAAATCCTTTGTAAAGTGTACCGTTGTCATTAAATAAATAAAGTTCGTTTGTCATTTCTGATAACACGCCAATTTTTCCCTTCCCATCCGGGAAACGGAAAAACAGTGGAGCCTGACGTATGTTTTCCTTAAATTCATAACTGAATAACAATGAAGGTTCGGTGGAGTTTATTGGAGATGAAAAAACTTTTAACATCTTGCGGGAAAGAAAAATATACTCTTTGATTGTATCATTGTTGATGTCTTTATAATCAAAGAATGGTGATGAATCAAAATCGTCCGTTTTTATGATTTGCTTGTTCCCGGTGAAACTCATTCTAATTATATTTCCAAGGGTATCCGCAGTGGTGATAAATGATTTACTGAGGTCTTTTCCGCGTTCAATATAAAAACTATGAATACCCGGCGCCAATTTTTCTGATATTTTAACAGATGGTTCTCCTTGTCGGTTGAGAATATATAGTTCTCCTTTTTTATCAATTGCGCATAAAAGGTCTTTGTTTGCAATATTTACATACTGGAGCGGTAAAGTTACCTGGTTGTTCGTTTTGTTAAAATTAAAGCCTTTCACCACTTCACCTGATGATTTGAAGCACTGTATTCTTTTGTTTTCGCATGCTACAAAAATCCGGTAGTCGCGATTCTTTTCATAGTCAATAACTGAAAGACCGTTAGTGGCGCTTGATTCTAACACAATAGGAAAGCCCCTCATATCCTTGCCATTTCTATCAATGATATATATACCGGAACGGGTATTGAAGAGCATTTGTAACTTATTGTTTTTTAGGACATCTACCTGAATTATATCACTCATTATTTTTTCGTGTAATTGTTTTTTCCAGATAATTTTCCCGGTATTACTGATTAGGTATAGTTTATTCGCATCGTCCTGTATTATTATTTCTTTGGCTTTTGTTGTGTGGTTGATTATAAGTTGTGGTTTTGAACTTACTGTAGTATCTAATTTTGATTCCCAAAGTGTACCACTTTCCTGCTTGTATTTTGGGTTGTATTTTAAATAGGCGGTACTGTAAAACAATTTTTTAGTTACGGAAAATTGAATTCCAACAGCTTCAAATTTTTGAAACAAATCCACTTTTTTTTCAATGTCTTTTGCTAAGGCTTCGGTAGCGAATAGACTGTAAATTCCTGTGGAACGGGCTATTGAAGAATAAACATATACATTTGCTTCGGTTGAAATGTTTTCAGAAAAAGCTAAATAATTTTTATCATTTATTTCGGTTTTATTGTTTTCAAAATCATCAATAAAATTTTGTAATGCCTCTTTGTTATTAGCAAAAACAATATAGTCTTCTATAGAAGTGAAAAAATTATTTGTAATTCCATTGAACTGCCAGCCGAATAATTGGGGTAATAATTTAGGTAAATTCAGGTAGTTGATACTGTGGTTGCGATATGTCCCTACCGATCCCCCCCCTTCCTTTGTCGGGAGAAACTCCGGGGAAGATCTGTTTTCAATTGTATGCCCTACATTGGCTTGTGCGTTGATTCTTCTTCCCTTCGGGGATGTAGGGAGTTTTTTTTCCCTTTTACTAATTGAATCTGCCAAACCATTCAGAGATTTCAGAGCATCATCAATATTGCCTGAATGAAAAACAGCATATGAATTACCTGAAAAGTCAGCAGACGATGGTTCGGTGACTACCAGCGCCATTTCATTATCGATCCAATTCAACATGGAGTGCTCAATATCAATGCTGTATTTGGTGTTTACACTTTCAATATATTGAACATAATTTTGTGTTCTTGTCTGAGAAATGGACTTTAAATATTTTTTATATCCATAATGAAAGGTTTTCACATTGCTGATTCCAAACCATATCATTAATGCAGTTTTAGAAGGAATAATTTTTGTGAATTCAATTTCCTGTGTCTTCTGTTCCTTGAATAGATTTAAAAAATTGGTAGATGAATCATTTGCCTGAGTAAAGCCATTTAACATTAAAGCATTCGGTTTTATTGTTATATCCCAACCCGAACAGTCAGCAAAATCAGCCAAAGAATTAATATCTTTTATAAAAGGCGGCGCAACAAAATGACTAAGCAGACCCGGAAAATTTTTATAATTAATATAAACATTCCCATCTACATTTTTTCCTGTGGTATTTATCACCCTGCTGAAGTTTTTATCCAGCGCTAATGGAGTGCCTGATTTTATTTGCCGAATAGCATCTTCAATTAAATTTTGCCGGGTACTCATCATTAAAATACCATTTAAAAAAGCATAATTTAACGAGTCTTTTTTTGAAGGGTGAATGGTTACAATATCCACTCCTGAATATTCGCGGTATGAAGATTCAGATGTATTGCCAGCACTTTTGATAAACCCATCAACAGACGATTGGTTACTGCGATTAGGCAAACTATAAACATATAAAAAATCAAATGTAGTTGCACCCGAAATATGTGCCGAAATAAATAATGATCGATTATCAAGCAATTGCGAGATAGCAGCATTGGGTTTTATCAGGGAGTCAATATTACGGATCTGGGAATTAAGTTTTGCAAAAAAATCGGATCCCAACAATTCTTCCCACATTGCATTACCTTGAGATAATTTTTTCCAGGAGTTTTTTATTTGTTTACTTTCAAAAATAATTGCTGCGTTAGTAGGTATAGCATTAATAGCTTCACTAACCGGTGTTCGTAATTCCTTTGTATATGTAAACCAATAAATTGCACCTCCAATAAGGGCTGAAATGGCAATTCCGAATATTATTTTTTTCCACATAGCACTAATGTGCTAATGTGTTAATTTAAAAATTGATACATTTCAAATTAACAGATTAACAAATTATCAAAATAAATTGATTAGTTCCCTCCCGTTTTTTGAGGGTTAACGGTCAACTTTAATAACTCCACCTCATAGATCAAAGCCGAATACGGAGGAATAACACCAGTTAATCCCTTCTCCCCAAATCCTAAAGTTGAAGGAATATATATACGCCACAAAGATCCGACGGGCATGATTTGTAAAACTTCTCTCATGCCGGGAATCACATTGGCGGGTGTGGATTTATAAGGTGTGTTTTTCGGATAGGTATCCTCAAACTGCCTTCCATCGGCGAAGAACCCTTTTAAATGAATTTGTATTGAATCTTCAAGTTGTGGACGGTTTCCTGTACCAGCTTTAACTATAGTATAACAAACCCCACTGGGCAGCACTCCTATTCCGGCTTGGCCTTTCACCTTTTCAAACAATCCTTTTTCTTGTTGGCTGTAACGTTCCTTTGCTGTCAGTTTCTCGTATTTATTCATCAAACGAGGTATGCTATCAGTATATACCAATAATGTTTTTCCATTAAGTACATCTTCAAGTCCTCTTTTAAATAATGCAGGGTTACTCACAGCAAACCCACTATTGTTCATATATAGTCCCAGATAAGCCCCTAAAACGTATTGCATAGAATCGTTACCTGAACTTAGTTGAGCAGGTAATGAGGCATTGTTAGCTGTATTTGTTGTTTTTTGGGCAAATCCATTGATGGAAAAAAGGATTGCCGCCAGAACTAATATTTTTTTCATTTTTTTGATTGTATTAATATGTGTTTTTTCAATATCTAAATCCTTGAATCAATGATTTACAATGTATTGTTTTCCCTCTGAAGCAGAATTTTCTATCTGCTTTTTCCTAGCTCCTGTTTTTCTTTTCAGAGCTACAAAAGTATTGTTTTTTTATACATTTTTATACTTTTATTTTAATCTATTGTTTTGTTTCACTATGCAAATTTTTTGAATGGATTGATGTAAGGAAATATTACAACAAAATTTATTGTAATCCGTGTAAATTGATAGGCTGCCCATCTTTTAAGTTTTGCAGTCCAGCTATTATTTTGATATGTTGGAAATATCTGCTTACAACCGGTTTCAATAATCGATTTAAGATCAAGTTGAAATGCTTTTGAAAATTGTTCATCCAAGATGTCTATGTTAAGTTCGATGCTTCCGTATGCGCTAAGATGATTCAGATTAAATGATCCGATGGTGGTCCACTTGCCATCAACAACAGCGACTTTTCCATGAAGAACAGATTTTTGCCATTCGTAAATATTAATTTTGTTGCGGAAAAGTAAATCATATAACCACCTGGTTGCCGATTGAAATAATGGAACATCGGAAATGCCGGCCATAATAAGATGAACTTCCACTCCGCGTTTTGCCGCTTTGATTATTGCTTTTCTGAGGCGCATTCCCGGTAAAAAATAACTTCCCGTAATATAAATTGAATGTTTTGCATTATTAATGGATTGCAAATAACTGTTACTAATCTGGTTTTTCTGTCTCAAACGGTCGTTTTCTCTGATACGAACAAAAATGTTTTCTTCCAACAGGTTTTGCTTCTGAATAGTTTTATGTTTCTTTCTTATGAATGTTCTTATATATTTCTGCTTGCACAAATTTTCAACATCGCGGCAAATACTTCCTTTCAAAAGAACAGCATAATCAAGCCAGGCTTGCTCTGTTGATGAACCATGATATTTATCTGCAATGTTGATGCCTCCAATAAGGGCGGTGTTTTGGTCAGCTACAATTACTTTTTGGTGTAACCTTCTGCCAATATAAATGTTTTGAAAAGAAAAAAATGGAGAGAAAAAACGCAGATGAATACCCGATAAACGCAACTCATTCACAAATTTTCGTGAAAGAGATAAAGAACCAAAACCATCTAACATCATGTATATTTTCACGCCGCGCAATGAGGCTTCTCTCAGGGCTTTGGCAATGCTGCGCCCTGTGTCATCTTCTTCAAAAATATAGGTTTGCAGATGAAGTGTGTGTGTGGATGAATTAATGAGGGTTTGAAGAGTTTCAAAATAATCATTGCCGCTGTGAACTAACCTAATTGTAGAAGCCTTTTTATATTCTTCAATTTTTAAAAATTTTCTTTTAAATAGTTTAATATTCATATCTCAATATCGTATAGTTATTTGCCGTCGCATATATTTCGACAGGATCAATATGACTGTCGCGCGATCAATGTCGTTTTTTAAGAGTATTTTCTAACGAAACATCCTCACGCACGGTTCTCGACTCCGCTCGAACTGACTATGCTTGCGATCGGTTCGAGCGGAGTCGAGAAAGTGTGAAGGCCTTAAATTTCCTTAAAAAACAACATTGATTGAAAGGCATAACCAATGTACATCGCTCAAACAAAAAACAAAGGTAACCTAATCAGGGTGTTTTATAGATCCTTTCATCCGAAAATTATTGATTAATGGGTATGCTGCCTGTGATTTTAAATCAAAATGCGGAGAAATTCCATCTCGCATTCTTCCAAAAAAAATCCCGATATTTGCAAGCTATATGACAGAACAAAAGGATAAAAAAGGTAAGTTTTTACAACATTTACACCATCGTTACCGATTGGTAGTAATGAATGACGATACCTTTGAGGAGAATTTTTCATTGCGGCTTACTCCTTTTTGGCTTTTTATTTTGGTGGGTTCGGTTACCATAGTTATGGTTATTTTGATTACATCACTTATTGCTTTTACTCCCTTAAGAGAATATATACCGGGTTATGCGGATACCGGTATGCGAAGAAATCTGGTTCGCCTCACTTTTAAAAGTGATTCAATAGAAACATCGCTGATTGAACAAAATGCTTATATGGAAAATATTGGCAATATTTTGAAGGGGGATATAAAGGCGGACAGTTTAGAAAACCGCCCGGATAAGAGTAAAGAATACAGCAAATTAAAAATGGCGGTTACTAAAAGGGAAGATGAATTGAGAAAAAATATTGAATCGCAGGACCAATATAGTCTTGCTTACGAAACAGAACCAAACAAAAATGGGATTACTAATTTTTCCTTTTTCACACCACTAAAAGGAATTATTACCGGTTCATTTAAAACAAGTGAACAGCACTACGGCATTGATATTGTGGGGCCCGAAAACGAAGCTATCAAAACAACATTGGATGGAACTGTAATATTAGCCACCTGGTCGTCAGAAACAGGTTATACCATTACTGTGCAGCATAGCAACAATTTAATTTCGGTATATAAACACAACTCTGTATTATTAAAAAAAATAGGTGATTATGTAAAAGCCGGTGAACCAATTGCGATTATTGGCAATTCAGGGGAACATACTACCGGGGCTCATTTGCATTTTGAACTTTGGTATAATGGGAATTCTATTGATCCCCAGGATTATATGGTGTTTTAGGTTAATAGGTTACGAATAACGCCCTTCGACAAGCTCAGGGTGACATTACTAATTTACGAATCTGTGTTTGCAACTCCTTATGATTGAAGATTGGGGGGGGAGGTAAGGAGATTAGTTTATTGAGCGTTTAGAAAAGTAATAGTTTGAGGTCACAATTTGTGACCTCAAGTTTGAAATTTAATAGTTTTATGGCAAAAATGTCCATTATTAAAAACGAAAATATTGCGAATCAAATTCACTTCATTCGTGGAGAAAAAGTATTACTTGATTTTGATTTGGCTGCATTGTATGGCGTGGAAACAAAACGGCTAAAAGAAGCTGTAAGGCGTAATATTAATCGTTTCCCTGATGATTTTATGTTTGTGCCAACAATAAAAGAATTCGAAAACTTGAGGACGCAAATTGCGTCCTCAAGTTGGGGAGGGGTTCGATATTCCCCAATGGCTTTCACCGAACAGGGTGTAGCGATGCTTTCAGGAATTTTAAATAGCGAACGTGCCATAGAAGTTAATATTGCAATTATGCGAACGTTTGTCCAGGTTCGCAAACTGATGGATACTAATAAGGAACTCGCTAAAAAGATTGATGCTCTGGAACAAAAATATGATGAGCAATTTGATTCCGTGTTTAATGCAATTCGGGAATTAATTCATCAGGAAAATGAACCAAGGAAACCTGTTGGTTATAAATTAAAAAAGCACAAAAAAATTGAATAACAAAAAAAACATAGCCATACTTGGCTCAACAGGATCAATAGGAACACAGGCCTTAGATGTTATTCGCGCTAACGCCGATACCTTTTCTGTTGAAGTGCTTACCGCCAACGGCAATGCTGATTTATTGATTAGGCAGGCCATTGAATTTAATCCCAATGCAGTTGTAATCGCCGAAGAAAGTAAATATCACTATGTGAAAGACGCATTAAAAGCATGCGATATTAAAGTATTTGCCGGTAACAGAGCTATAGTTGAAGTGGTGAAAATGGATAGTATTGATATGGTGCTTGCCGCAATTGTTGGGTATGCAGGGCTGGAATCTACTATTTCGGCAATTGAAGCAGGAAAACAAATAGCATTGGCAAATAAGGAAACATTGGTGGTAGCAGGCGATTTAGTTACCTCCCTTGCCAAAGAAAAGGGGGTAAATCTATACCCTGTTGATTCGGAGCACTCCGCAATATTTCAATGCCTTGCAGGTGAATTTCATAACCCGATTGAAAAAATTTATTTAACCGCTTCCGGAGGACCATTCAGGGGAAAAGACAAAAACTTTTTAAGCACCATCAAAAAAGAACAGGCCTTAAAGCACCCGAATTGGGCAATGGGTGCGAAAGTAACGATTGACTCTGCATCATTGATGAATAAAGGATTGGAAGTGATTGAGGCCAAATGGTTGTTTGGACTTAAGCCCGAACAGATTGATGTAATAGTTCATCCGCAAAGTATTGTTCATTCTATTGTTCAGTTTGCCGATGGTAGTATGAAAGCCCAACTGGGCTTGCCTGATATGAAGTTGCCGATACAATATGCAATGGGGTATCCACAAAGAATAAAATCTGATTTCCCGCGTTTTAATTTTCTGAATTACCCGCAATTAACTTTTGAGCAGGCAGATACAAAAACATTTCGTAACCTTGCACTGGCTTTTGAAGCAATGAATAAGGGCGGGAATTCCCCATGTGTATTAAATGCAGCAAATGAAATTGCTGTTGATGCATTTTTAAAAGACAAAATTGGGTTTTTGGAGATGAGTGATATTGTGGAGAAATGTTTACAAGAGATTACTTTTATTAACAAGCCAAGCTATGCCGATTATGTTGAAACAGATATTGAAACAAGGCGGGTAGCAATTAAACAATTAAACAATTTTGCAATTTAACAGTAGGCAATTTAACAAACACAGATTCGTAAATTCGTAAATATCCGTTATCAGTAACCCATGGAAATATTAACTAAAGTAGCACAATTTATTTTAAGCCTTTCAATTCTTATTGTTTTACATGAATTAGGACATTTTCTTCCTGCCCGGCTGTTTAAAATCAGGGTGGAGAAATTTTATTTATTTTTTGACCCCTGGTTTTCATTGTTCAAAGTTAAAAAAGGAGATACCGAATATGGCATTGGATGGTTGCCCTTAGGAGGTTACGTAAAAATATCGGGAATGATCGACGAGTCTATGGATAAGGAGCAAATGAAATTACCTCCTCAGTCCTGGGAGTTTCGATCAAAACCTGCATGGCAACGATTAATAATCATGCTTGGGGGCGTCACAGTAAATGCTATCCTTGGCATTTTAATTTACGCAATGGTTTTATTTACATGGGGCGAAGAGTTTTTGCCAACAAAGAATGTTACAAACGGTGTGGCCGTTGACACGCTTGCATACCAGATGGGGTTACGGGATGGAGACATGATACTTTCAGTAGATAATGTTCCCGTTCGTAGCATTAACAGGGTTTCCTATGAAGTACTTATCAATAAAGCAAAAAGCATACAAGCTGAACGCGAGGGGCAAAAAGTAGAGATTGCTGTTACTGATGATGATTTGAGTGATATGATCAAATATAAATACAATCTTGTTGAACCGCGTTTCCCGTTTGATGTTGAAGTTGTTGTAGCGAAATCCCCGGCTGAAAAAGCGGGACTAAAAAAAGGAGATAAAATAATTGGGATCAACAACAGCCCGACACCATATTATAATGATGTTGTAAATATTATAAGGAACAATAACAATCTTCCGGTCAGTATCACTCTTCTACGTGATAAGGATACAGTGAGGACAACAGCAACAGTTACAGAAGAAGGGAAACTAGGATTAGGACACAAAAGTTTAGATAATTATTTTACTTTTGAAACAATTAATTACAGTTTTATTGCATCCTTCCCTGCCGGTATTCACAAGGCTTACGAAACATTTGACGGGTATGTCAAACAATTCAAAGTATTGTTTACCGTAAAAGACGCTCATAGACAAATTGGTGGTTTTGGAGCAATTGCTAGTGCATACAGTCCAACCTGGGACTGGCAAAGCTTTTGGGCGTTTACCGCATTCTTAAGTATTGTTCTGGCCTTTATGAACGTCTTGCCAATTCCGGCATTGGATGGTGGACATGTAATGTTTTTATTATATGAAGTTATCACCGGCCGAAAACCAAATGAAAAACTGATGGAGTATGCTCAGTACGCCGGAATGATTTTACTATTGGCATTGTTGTTGTATGCCAATGGCAATGATGTTGCAAAATTGTTCACTAAATAAAATGAATAATTTGAGAATTTGAAAAGGTGTTAATTTGAGAACATTTCTGGTGTTAAGATAAATTTGCTGTGGCGTATAATAGGTCATTCCGACTGTAGTGGAGGAATCTTTTTTATCACTATAAAGATGTCTCGTCAAACCTCGACATGACATTGCGTCTTTTTATAATTAATTCAACACTTATAGATAGACTAGTGTCAAGTCAAGTTTGTTTTGTCGCATTGTTGGTCATTCCGAACTTGTTTCGGAATCTTATGGATGCTGAAACAAGTTCAGCATGACTTCAGGATATTTCACGATTGACATGAGACTAGTTCATTGCATTTTTAATTGACACATTTTTACCTTTTTAAATTCACAAATGACTGCTTTAAAAAAAAATATCTTCTTTATTTTTTTATTTTTTTATGTGTTTTCCTCCTTTTCACAGGAAGGAACACGTACTGCTAAAAAAAATTCATCAGAAGCAGTTCGGAAAATAATGATTGTTCCCTTTGATCCTAAGTTATACATGAGTGAAATTGATTTTAAAATCAATCAACAAACAAAGTGGAACTTCGCGCAAATCCGGGAAAATTTCCGTAAACAACTAAATACTCAGCTAAAACTGAAATTACAGAGCATTGCTCCTGTTGTTTCTTTTTATTCCGATTCGACTAAAACTGCAAAGGACCTGGCTTATATTTATGTTTCAACCGATCTTTCTTATGATCTGATTGAAAAAAAAGAAGAAGTGAAAATCCCTTCCACTCCTCAGAAAGGAATTAAAAACGGACAACTTGTTGTTGAAGTCAATACCGACAAAAAATTCATGAATAGAAAAATAACCGATCCTAAGTTATTAGACTATCTGACCACAAAATATAAAACGGATTATTTTGTTTTTATTAATCAATTAGATATAAAAAACGATCCTGACTCGTATGATCTTGCAACAGATGTATATCAACGGGAAATAACTGTTCACTACTCTATATTTGACAAAAATGGAAAAAATATATCGGCAGGAGTTGCCACATCGCATTTTTCATCAAAAGAGAATGAGCCTAAAAAAATTGTTTCGAATAACTTTTCTTCCATTGCTGCTTATATAACCGAGAAGCTTTCTGCTGCAATAAAATCTGAAATTGCGACTACTCAAAAAAATAATTGATTAGCAAATTTCATCCGTTGAGGTAATTCTAAAATATGAGAAAGAGTTTTGCTAACAGAACAATTACTACTATTTGCAATGTTCCCTGATTAAATCATTCACTTCTTCATCATACTCATCAGCATAGCCTAATTCTTTTGCTATTTTTAATTTTTCACATGCCTGTTTGTCTTTTTTCTCTGCAAATAATAATTGGGCATATGTTTTATAGCCCCACGAGTTTTTATCATTCAGATCCATTGATTTAGTGATGTCCTCTCTCGCTCCCTTGAGGTCATTCAGTTGTAATTTAGCATATCCTCTGTTATTATAAGCGTAATCAAATTTAGGATTCATTTTTAATGCCTTATCAAAAAGCGCTAAAGCCCCCAGATAGTCTTTCTTCTCAAAGTTGATAAAAAAGGCAATATTGTTGTATCCGATCCATTTTTCTGTTGAATCTATTTCCATTCCTCTTGTTATATCCGCCATTGCGCCATCAAAATCTTTCATGTAAGCACGACAGATGCCCCTGTTATAAAAGGCTCCATAGCCTTGTGCATCTATTTCAATGGCTCTTGAATAAGCATCTACACCGCCCTTATAATCTTTCTGATGTTCTTTGCTTTCACCCTTTAAATTCCAGGCCACAATATTTCTTGGATTAATCTTTAACAGTACGGTGTCGATGTCGTTAAGAGCTTCATTATATTTTTTTTTATAAAATTTCGCCCTCGCTTTCGTAAGTATTAGTTCTTCATATTCCGGTTTTAGCAAGAGTCCCTTATCTGCCCAGAGAATACAATCATCATATTGTTTTGCTGCAAGATAAATTTTGCTGCGGGTAAAATAAAGAGCCGAATATTCGGGCTTAATCTCCATAGCATCCGAAATATCATCAATAGCGGACTTGTAATTCTCAAGGTTCATTTTACACAACGCTCTCGCCATATATGCGTTCGCAATTAAGTAATCATTTTTAGCTGTATTTCTATTTTTCAGGGCATTACTAAAATCACTGACAGCGTCCCTGAAGTTATCTTTCTCATATTTTTCCTGCCCCTTATTGTAAAATGAATCGAAATCATTTTGTCCGAACAGGAAAACAGGAAGGCTAAAAAATAACAGGATAAATATTTTTCTCATATTTTTTCGAGGATTAAAACTACCTTGTTGAAATCTGCGGAGGCATTGATAACACTTCTGAATTGTTCGAAATTTTCTTTGGGGTAAATGATGGCTTGATAATCTTCATAGATATTAATTTTCAGAAAATCTCCCTCCAATACAAATTTGGAAATAAAACTGGAAAGCGCTTTTCCTCCAACAGTATACTTTTTTTCGATTTTTATATCGTCCAGATTTTTGATTCTGTATCCTTGTGGGATTTTAATTTCTATTATCCGCGTAAAGCTATGTGCATAAGTGATCTCAGCATCTGATTGCCTTGCCTTATCCTGATAAAGTTCTTCCTGAGGTCCGATCAGGATGCCAACTTTGAAAAGATATTTGTTGCCCGCATTCTCAATCAGGTGCGGAACTTCAATTACACTTTCAACAATAAATGGGTTAATCAGAATATCCGTTTTGTCAGTACCGGCAAATTTATTCGATTTTATTATGGTTTCTTTCCCGGCAAATTTAGAAAGGTTATCCAATAATTCTGTTTTCTGATTTGCTTCCATGTACAATATTGCCGGTTGAATATAAAAGGCAGAGTATCCCATGTATTCATGTTTAGCGTTCACTGTTGGCGTAAATGTTTCAGGGTCGAATGTTACTGATTCAGTAATATTATTGTAAGATTTGGTGTATGTAGGTGGTTCAATAGTTTTTATTTTACAGATACCTGTTTTGATATCACCCAATGATGTTTCCTTAATAAACAAGCCTTTGTTGTTTGTCAGTTCTGGTGGTGGAAACCCAATTCTGCTGGAGTAATTAGTACAGGAAAGGTATTTGTCCATGCCCGGGTAATACAATAAATATTCTCTCAGAAAATTCCAGGAAGGGAAATTGCTGTCGAACTTTCTGTTTGTTCGATCGGTAGTGATCACTACTTCAAAAGGAATGTTCAATGCCTTATTCACACCTATATATAATCGTTGAATGGCGGTGGCGTCTCCATATTTTAAATCCAGCAATTTATTAACGGAAATATTCTCTCCGGAATGATTAATATTGGTTTTCATAAATTGTTCAAGTGCCAGTATCTTTTGATCATCAGTTTTCATGCTGCCAAGGCCAAGTTTTGAGATAAGTTTATCGATCGCTTTGGTTTCGGCTTTTTCAAAATTGAATAAAGAATTATATAGTTCCGAGCCGGAATATTCCCAGGTGTATAATCTGGACTTTCCCTTACTGGTGTTGTAGGTGAGCTGATAATCAAATCTCATCTTGTTTGCATCATAGGTAGAATATTTTTCCTCTGTTAATGCATCGATATAATCGATGGAAGCATGGATATGGTTTTTGCCTTTAATTGTTGTATCCTTCTCGAACTGTGGAAAGCCGTTATAACCTTTGCCTTCGTATGTCAGGTTATCCGGCGAGTATATATCAATGCTGAATTTTTTTTTACTTATATCATTCTGTATTAACCATGATGAAAAAGTACTTGCGCTTTTTTTATTGGTATACAGGTATTCAATCTCCCCTCCTTTATCGATTCCCTCCATTGCAAAAATCAGGAAAGAGCCGCTATTTTCGATATTGTCAACTTTTTTTACAGAGCTTTTACTAAGAGGAATAATTTTGCCATCGGAAGTTATTGTTCTACCTTTCAGATCCATTTCTTCTAAAATATCAGTATAGGAAACATAGATTTTGTTCATCTCTTCTATTCCTTTTTCATTGTTGAAATGAATAATGGTATGGCGCGTTACATATTCAATAAGCTGGCCGGAAGCCTCATACGCCTGCTCTAATATTATCTTGTCTTTCAAAACAAAATAATTGCCCTCCTTCTCTTTTTCAGTTAACTCGTGAAGTTTAGGATTTGGATCCCAGGTGTATTTTTTATATACGAAGTCAGTGGCTGTTTGGGCATGTGTTAGCGTTACTATAATAAAGAATAGCAATGTTACTATTTTTGTTTTTTGAAGCATGTTTATAATTTTATTAATGACACAACTTGTTTATTTGCTTTGATAAGTTCTGTAAGCACTTTATTGTATTTTGCAAAATCAGCAACCTGCAGCATTAGTGTATTGATATAAAAATCGTTGATGTGTATGATTTTATTATCATTTAAAACATAAAAACTTTTAAAGCCAAGTAATTCATTTCCGAAACTTGTACTTTCAGGTATGAATTCGGGTTTGTAGCCTGTTGGAATAGTTAGGAATTGAGACAAAATAACTTTTACAAGTTTGTTGTCGCATTTCAAT
>JAVHPR010000071.1:0-5934 GCA_036170695.1 Bacteroidia bacterium | reverse complement strand
AACAAGTTCGGAATGACCAACAATGCGACAAAACAAACTTGACTTGACACTAGTAAGCATTTATATAGCAAAACCGTTGAAAAAATAAAGGAATAATAACGAAAACTAATACAATGAAAACTAAAACAGTACCCCAACTACTATTAATGTTCAACGTTGGATTTTGCAAAGGACAGATGCCGGTGCTTGAAAGCAAATTCGTTAATCTTCAAAAACTAATCGTTAGTTAACAATCTTTGACCTCTGGTGAATTCCGAATTTTTTTAAGTTTTAAGCTTTGTACATTTGTTGAGGATGAAAAATAATAGAATAAAAAAACAATAAACGAAAAATTTTAAAGAACACATAAAAAAACCAAAAATCATGAAAACCAAAACAATTACCCAAGAGCTAAAAATGCTAAAACCAGGTTTTGGCAGACGGCTGATTTTTATTGCACTTTTTTTAATGAGTTTTACATTGGTAAAGGGGCAGCAAAGTTTTACATACTCCTCTGCAACCTATTGTCAGTCGGGCAGCAACCCAACCCCAACGCTCAATGTCCCGTATGGTTATTTTTTCTCCAGCCCTGCCGGTTTATCAATTGATTTTAACACGGGCACAATCAATTTGGCTGCGAGTAGTGTTGGAGCTTATTCTGTTACCATGGAATCTGCTACAGATACTACTTCCATAGTATTAACTATAACAAATACTACGCCTTCAGCCATTTTTGATTTTCAAAATTCTACTTATTGTATAAATGGGAATAATGTATTTCCATTTTTTGGATCAGGAGCAAGTGCCGGCATCTTTTCGGCGACACCGGCAGGCTTAACTTTTGTAAATGTCAATACAGGCGAAATTAATTTAGCAGCAAGTACCCCCGGAACCTATTTTGTTACTAATACTATTCCTGCAAGTGGGTCTTGTCCTGCAGATATAGATTCAATGCAAATTATACTTACTAATACCGGTTTATGTTTATGCAATACTTTTAATTACAGCCATACTGAACTACCAGGTGGAGGGTATGATTTTTCTGTATCAGGTTTAAACCCGTCTGAAACTTATACGCTCGAGTTATGGGACAATGGAATTTTATTGGAGTCTTCTTCTGTTTCTGGTGCTACATCAGGAAACATTACTCATCAATATTCTCACAATGGATGGGTAGATCAATCCTTTATTGTAACTAATTCAAATTTAGAATCCTGCCTGGATTCCATGAATATTAGTATTACAACTAGTCCCTGCTCTTCCTATACTTCATTAGGAGTTTACTATAATGGTCCATCTACTGGCTGTACCAGCGATTCGACTGTTATTCCGGTTTGGTTGTATTTTACGAACCTGCCTGCTTATGATACCGCTTCATTTACTGTTAATTGGGGAGATGGTGTAACTGAAACAGAGGAGATTTTACTTAATGGGCAAACAAGTGGTTACTTTTACCGTGTGCCGCAACATATATATGCCACCCCTGGTGTATATACTGTTTTGTTAACTTTTTTTGATGCATCAGCTTGTTATAATGATAGTTATACTGTAAGTGTAAATGTTGGCAGTACTACCTGTGGCAATTTAACAGGTACTGTTTATAATGATGCAAATAATAATTGCACTCAGGATTTCGGGGAACCGGGAATGGCCGGTATCGAAGTATCTGTAACACAAGGAGGAAGTTCCTTTTTGGCATGGACAGATGCATCAGGTAACTACTCATTTGGTACTTTACCCATAGGTACATATACAATACAAATGAACAACCTCAATGTTGGATATACAATTGTTTGCAGCGGCAGTTTATCACACGCTACTACCGTCACAACGGGAACGACCATTGAAAACTTTGCTATCTCCTGTACCGGCTCGTTTGATGTTGCGATAACTGGTATATCATTAATGAGCGGTTTTTATCCCGGAGGTGCTGATGCTATTTTACCACATGTAGGAATATTAAATGCTTCTTGTAATTTGTCTATTCCCGGAAAGGTAATATTAATATTGGATCCCTGCATACAATACAGCACTTCCGGCTTCGGATGGTTTAACAACCCTCCAACTACTGTTATTCCGGCTGCTTCTGGTGACACCCTAATATGGGTCGTAAGTGATATTAATAATATTGGTACATTCAGCTACTGGGATTATGCAGTGAATACCACTACCTGCACAAATGCTCAGGTTGGCGATTCAGCATGTATCACCATGATGGTGCTTCCAATTGTGGGTGACGCCGACCCAAGCAATAATACCTATACACGTTGTTTTGAAATTGGTGTAAGCTACGATCCTAATTACAAAGCTGTGGAACCAAAAGGTGCGGCAGTGCAAGGTTTTATACCGGCAACTACTCCAAATTTAACATATACCATAAACTTTCAGAATACAGGGACAGCTGTAGCGCATAATATTTATGTATTAGATACTATTGATACCGACTTAACAATAAATAGTATCGAAATATTAAGTGCCAGCCATGGTATCCAGGCATACCAATTAGAAAACCGCACAATGAAGTTTATGTTTGCAAATATTATGCTTCCGGATAGCTCAAGCGATGATGCCCATAGTCATGGTTTTGTAACCTACCGCATTAAACTTAATACAGGTTTAGCTCCGGGAACACAAATAAAAAATGCCGGGTACATCTATTTTGATTACAATACTCCGGTTGTAACAAACACAACATTAAATACCATTGCAATTCCTTCCGGTATTAACGAAATTAAAAATGCCGGTTTGTTAAATGTCTATCCTAACCCAGCTAAAGATAAGTTGATTGTAAGCCTAAGTAACAGTGGCAACAGTATAATTATTATTTCAGATGTGCTTGGAAAAACTGTGAAAGAAATGACAAGCAATGAATTGCAAACACAAATAAATGTGAGTGATTTACAAGATGGTATTTACTTTATAAAAGTATCTCAGGGTGATGCGAGTTATGTAGAAAAAATCATCATCAGCAAGTAAAATATTGTTGAGAGTAATAAAAAAGAGAAGCCTTAATAAAAGGGCTTCTCTTTTTTTATGGAGCAGCGATTGTATAAATCTAAAATAAACTGAAATTAAAATGTTTCACAATCTTTGCATAAATCAATTTCATGCTTTTTATTTTTCATGAATTTTTTAAGCATCTTCAGGCGTTGGGGCTTACTGTAAATCGAAAATAAATCATCTTTATTTATATTTCCAATCACGCCTTTTGAATTTAAATCGGCACAGCATACTGTAACATCACCGTTAGGCAATAACACCAGTTGATGCATCAATAAGCTGCATCCTATTTTATAGCTTGTTTTACTTTTGTTTTTTAGTTCTTCAATTTCCACATCACCTCCCCAGTTATGAGCATATCTGAGTTCATAACCATCCACCAGGTTTAATAATTCATTAAACTCCTCACTCATCCATTTGGTGTTTAACTTATTATGATATTCCACTAAGGTGATAATGCCTGTAGGTATTGGTTTAGGGCTTTTTTTATTTAATTCGCAAAATGTTTTGATGTTCTTTAAAAATACGTCCCACTCGGCACGTTTTCTCATCTCTTCAAATTTCTCCTTGTTCCCACCATCCATGCTAAAACGGATATTGTCAATAATAGTTGAATCGATTAGCAATTTTGATTTTTTCTCATCCAGTATGATTGCATTTGTTAACAATGCTATCTGCGGAAAGAAAATATTTTTTTTCTTTGCCTGTTCTTTAAAATATTTAATGATATCAAGCATTTCCATTAGTTTCGGATGAAGCAATACTTCTCCGGCATTATACAAATGGATGGTTTTAACGCTGCGAAAACGCGAATCACTTAAAAAGTTCTCAAAAAATCGTTTCAAAATTTCAGCGCTCATCCTCACTTTCGGCTTCTCATGGTCGAGGGAACAGAGGATGCAACGCAAATTACAATAACTAACAAATTCAATATTGATTTCGGTGATGGAGCTCTTTTTTCGGATGAGCTTGAACTTGTAGAATAGCCAATAATCCAAAACAAATGAAATGCCCTGGATAAATTTAATAATAGGCTTTAAAAAAGTTTCTTTGCCTATGCGCTGAACGATAAAGTTTTTGAATTGAAATGTATTTGCCTGAAAACCGAACATGTTTTTAATTTGAAAATTTAGTAACTTGGGAATTATATTAACCCATCCTCAAATTTACACATTCTATTGCGAAGGAAAGATATTAAAATTATTTTATTTGATTTAGCTCACAGTAGATTGTAAGACAAATATCCCTTTTTGTCTTTATCATAGCAAGACCTTCAAGGTTTTAAAACCTTGAAGGTCTACATAAGGGATATTTGTCATACTCCCAAAAGTTACCATGCCCGTATTTTTTTATTGAGTATGGTCAAAGGTATGATTCATTGTTGGTTAAGCTCATAATTAGGAACTTGTCCGAATTGGTCGGTCAGAAAATTATTTTGTCCGTAATCCATCAGTCCTCATCCCAAATTTGACAAATCAATAATCTTAATGATCATAGCGTTCTCTGAATTTTTTCGATTCCTCAAGACGTTTTTTTGCTTCTTCCGGATCGAGTTTGCCAAGAAACCATTTATGCATATCGCTTTCTAAAATTTCATTCAGCGTTTTCTCTACTTTTTCAGCAGCTTCTGTTTTACCATTTTTCTTGCTTTTTTCAATTAATTCTTTTACTTCCGGAACCAATTCAGTGTAAAATCTTTCAGCTACTTCAAAGTTTCCATGCCATTGTGTATAATCAGGCCCCATCATTGCTGCCCCCATCCTTGCTCTGCGTCCTTCATGATGCCATAAATAGTAATACGTCCATTCAATTTTTTCATCAAAATCGGCTGGGGTTAATAGTCCTTCGGATTTAAGTTGCTTGTAAATTTTGGTTGCCGGACTGCCAAATTTATCATTATACAAATTTACTTCATTATCATATTGTGTATAAAAATTTTTAACATAGTTAGTAGTATGGCATTGAGAACAAACATCCTGCATTTGCGCTCTGCGTTGGTCGGCGGTTAAAAAGCCTTCAGGAAGTGGTTTCCCAATCTTTTCAAACTTACTCTTCATAGCAGCATCTATTTTTTGTGAAACGGGCGGACGTAATGTCCAACTAATTCTGTCTCCAACATCATGTGTTACTTTCATTGTTGGTGTTGCACCCATGTGGCAAGTAGCACAGGTAGGTGCAGCGGTGTAATCAACCCCCACAACCCATTTTTCAGAAGCGAGATTCATTTTATCTTTATGAGCACGGAAATTGATGCCATGCTTCGATTCATTATAAATTTCCATTTGGGGATGATCAGGGCCAAGGTGGCATTTGCCACAATTATCAGGTTGACGAGCCTGTTCAATAGAAAAAGTGTGCCTGTTATGACAAGCAGCACATGAACCTTTCGAACCATCTATATTTATTCTGCCAATACCTGTATTTGGCCATGTTTTAGGATCAAACATTGGAATTCCATTCGTATCTGATTTAATTTTTCCGGCGGCGTCTTTTAAAAATTCTACTTTTGACCCATGACACTGCCAGCACCCACTGGCAGCTGCCGGATTAGCGCCATTATTGAAGTTGGTATGACCTTCCACCACTTCTGCTAATACGTTATCAAGTGAACCTAAAATTAATCCTGCATCAGCATGATGGCTTTTTGCGAATTGTTCCGTTTCTTCTTTATGGCACATTGCACAATCTTTAGGTGTTACAATTGTGGCAATCCTTTCACCATGATGGTCAAAACCATCTAAATCACTTTTGCCTGCACTATGGCAATCAATGCAAGATACTCCCTTCTTAAAATGCATACTTGAACGCCATTGCTCTACAACCGCTTTCCCATTTCCAGTCTTTAGGTGGCAGGCAACACATTTTGCACTGGGATCTTCTTCTTCTTTATTTGGTTTGCCTTTAACCCACATTGCAGCTAATTCCGGCACAAATGTTAAAAAACAGGTGTTTTCC
>JAVHPR010000070.1:0-5939 GCA_036170695.1 Bacteroidia bacterium | reverse complement strand
AACGTCATTCATATTTTTTCCTTTTGGTACAAAAGGTGGTTACTCGCAATGACGCAGTTTTATAAAATATGATAACTGATAATAAACCGCTAACAAGACACTTAAAACGTCATTCCGACCGAAGTGGAGGAATCTTGTTAGTTAATATTTATACCTAAGTCAATTGGGGTAATCAATAAAAAGATCCCTCGGCTCTACTACCATTGACGTATTTTGTAATTTGCAGATTATCAATTAATTATCTGTCATCCTGAAGAGCCTTTTTTGGCGATGAAGGATCTTGTTTATAGTGTGAAGATTCTTCATCCTTCCAAAAAAATGGAAGGATTCTGAATGACAGGACAATTAAATTACGTCATTTTATATTGCTTTTTTTTTGAAAAAAATTAACCCTCGGGATGACAGTGGAATTATATTAATCATCTTGCTAGCGTTTTAGTATGAAACACAAATTCAAAGAGGAGCACATAAGAAGGAAGGATTCGAAAAAAATCCCCCTGAATGAATTTCATTCAGAGGGATAGGAGAGGGGTTTAGATAAAAAAATTATTTAGCAACAGCGGCATTATTCATAGTATCCAATACTGCCATCACTTCTTTAACTGATTTTGCTGAATCATTCAGCAATTTCTTTTCTTCATCATTCAATTTTAATTCAATAATTTGTTCAATACCGTTTTTCCCCAATTTTACAGGTACTCCCAAGTAGATATCTTTCAAACCATATTCGCCTTGTAACCAGGCACAAACAGGGAAAATTCTTTTTTGATCACGGATAATTGCTTCAACCATTTGGGCAGCAGCTGCACCTGGAGCGTACCATGCAGAAGTACCTAATAAATTAACAATTTCTCCACCGCCTTTTTTAGTGCGTTCAATTATTTCATCTAATTTTACTTTTGAAATAAGTTCTGTAACCGGAATTCCTGAAACAGTAGTATAACGTGGCAATGGAACCATTGTGTCACCATGGCCACCCATCAATACCGCTTGAATATCTTTTGGAGAGCAGTTCAACTCTTCAGCTAAAAATGCACGGTAACGGGCAGTATCAAGTATACCAGCCATACCAAATACTCTTTTCGAATCAATTTTCGCGGTCAGATAAGCGCAATAGGTCATAACGTCCAAAGGATTTGAAACAATTATGATGATAGCTTTCGGTGAATATTTTAAAATATTCGAGGTAACAACTTTCACAATACCGGCATTGGTTGAAATAAGATCATCACGACTCATGCCTGGCTTACGAGGTAAACCGGAAGTAATAACAACAACATCAGAATTTGCTGTTTTCGAGTAATCGTTGGTAGAGCCTGTAATACGTGTATCATACAAATTTACAGGTGCTGTCTGCCAGATATCCAAAGCTTTACCTTCAGCAAAGTTTTCTTTAATATCAAGCAAAACAAGTTCATTTACTAGTTCTTTTTGGGCGATAACATCGGCACATGTTGCTCCAACATTTCCGGCACCTACTACTGTTACTTTCATATCATTAAATTTTATATATTAATATTATACTCTTGTGAAAAAATCGAGTGCTAAATTATGAAAGAAAAATGGAATCTAAACTGATTAGTGTCAGTTTTTTATTTCATGAATATTTTTACTGATGTGCAACTATTGATTATCTTTGTGCGTCTTTTTGGTAATATGAAAATTTTCTATTTATAAATTTACCTTTTAAAATATGAAAAAGATATTTCTTATCATAATTGTTGTCATTTATTTTTTACCCAAGAATTCAATAGCACAGGGTGCAGATTGTGCCACCGCCAGCCCATTTTGTACGGCAGTGCCCGCTTCTTTTCCTGCTCAACAAAACACTACCGCTCCTGTAGGTCCCAACTATGGCTGTTTAGGTTCACAACCCAATCCTGCCTGGTTTTATTTACAGGTATCTACCCCAGGTGTGATAACATTGGATTTGTCAAATTCAGCGAGTGTCGATATTGATTTTATTTGTTGGGGACCATTTACATCTCCTGCTGCAGCTTGTGCTTCTGGCTTGACCGGCTCCAATGTGTCCTGTAGCTATTCATCGTCGGCAACGGAAACATGTGTTATTGGTGCGGGTGTACCAGCTGCTATTGGAGAAGTTTATGTTTTATTAATAACGAACTATTCAAATCAGGCTACTACTATTTCTCTTTCTCAAAATTCTTCTAGTTCAACAGGAGCTACCAACTGCAACATAGTTTGTGCCATGACTGCCGTAACAGCTGTTCCAGGGCTTTGCGTGAGCCCGGACAATTTGTACGATTTAACCGGAACTGTCACTTATTCTGCTCCTCCTACAACCGGAACTTTAACTGTTACCAATAGTTGTTCAGGAGCCTCACAAGTGTTTAATGCCCCTTTTAACCCGACAGCTGTGAGCTATACGCTCACAGGATTACCTTCTGATGGTTTAGGATGCACTGTTTCCGCAGTGTTTTCTGCTGATCCTACCTGTACGCTTACACAAAATTTCACAGCTCCTCCATCCTGTTTTGTAGATTGTCCGATCGCTGTAAACTCTGCAATTACTTGTACCGGTGTACCTACAATCCTGACAGCAAGTGGAGCACCTGGTTATTTATGGTCAACCGGCGAGACAACAGCAAGCATTATGGCTAGTGGAGCTGCGGCAACATACACAGTGATTGGGATAACCAGTTCCTGCTCTGATACTGCAACATCAATTGTAACAACTTTTCCACCGCCAACAGTCAGTTTTATAGCCGATACATTAAATGGATGCGGTAAATTCACTTCAAATTTTATTGCGGATACTGTAGGTAATAAAGGAGCAACTTATTCATGGGATTTAGGAGATGGAACGCTCGAAACCACCTTTAATCCTTCTCACCATTATACAGCCTCTGGTTGTCATACTGTTACGTTAACGGCAAGTTTTGGGCAAGGTTGTTCTAATACAGATTCAATCTCATGTATGATCAATGTTTTCCCTCAATCTGATGCCAGTTTCCTTGTTTCACCAAGTGAAATTGATATTATAGCTCCCACAGCCTATTTTTCAAATATGTCAATAAATTCAACGGGTTTTCTATGGAATTTTGGGGACTCAACAATTTCAAACCTGGAAAATCCTGACCATATTTATTCGGATGTTGGAATATACCCGGTGACATTGTATACCACAAATATCAATGGTTGTAATGATTCTACAACAATTTTGGTGGAGATTAAAGATATAATAACAACCTATATTCCAAATGCTTTTTCACCAAATAAAAATGGGATAAATGAAGTATTTAATATCTATTCTTATGGTATTTCGCCTAATAACTTTGAGTTCTTAATTTTTGACAGATGGGGAAAACAAATTTTTAAAACAAATGATATGACCCAGGGATGGAATGGAGCTGTAAATAATGTTGGTGATGTTGTTCAGGTTGACACTTATGTGTACCATTTAAATTATCAGGAATTATCCGGCAAAAAACGTAACCTGATTGGGCATATTACATTGCTTCATTAATTCCTCAATAAATATCCACTCTTGCATACATCATTCATAAATGAATGGCTCACCAATGTTTCCAAAAACTTTTTTAACAGCAATTCTTATCCTTCTGTTCTCAGCAAATGTGAGAAGTCAAAATCCAAATACGGATGCCGATTCACCGTTTGGGCTCTTTGGTTTGTATGAATATCATATGGACAATCCGAACATAACTCTTTCAACAGCGAACCAATACTTATTAGACGTAAACATAAAAGGGGTTCAGGAAATGTATTTTAATGCTGATTCGGTGCCTTCATCTATTGAGATATATTCAAGAATTGGTAGTGAGGGCGGCATACAGCCACCTGATACATTTTCGGTAGCTTACGAAAATGCTTTGCGTCAAAAAATTACACAATGGAAAAACAGAATCAAATACTGGGAGGTTCAAACTGAACCAAGTGGCTTGCCCCCCCCCTATGGGATGGCAGTATTATGCAGATGAATATGCGGTTTTTTTAAAACACACTTATTTGATCATAAAGGATGAATGCCCCGAATGTAAAGTAGTAATTGGGGGTTTTAGCGGAGTAAGCACAGGTTTTAACAATACGTTTTATACCGCAAAGTTCTTAGATACACTATTAATGAATGGTAGTGGTAATTATTTTGACATATTCGAATTCAAACAACATTATCATAATGCAAAAAATTATAGAGAGATAGGAAATAAACTTCAGGTTTATGCACAAATATTTTCGAATCACGGATTAAATATTCAAAACTACCCGATATTTATTGAGACAGCTACACATAATGGGAATCCTTATCTTCAGCCGCCCCCACCTCCACTTGTTTACCAATCAGAAACAGTTCAAGCGTGGGGTTTGCTTAAAACATATATTTATAGTATTTCAATTGGAATCGATAAAATATTTTGGAACTTAGTGATTGAAAGGTATAATTTTGGCGGTCAGTCTTCGAATGCTTTTAATCATTACGGAATTGTAAATAATCCGCAAAATGATGGCGACTCCTCAAAAAAACTATCCTACTTTGCGTACAAAAAAATGATTGAAATTTTGGACGGAAGCGACTGGGCTAACACTGTTACAGTTCAGGAGGACACTGTTAATAATGTTTTTGTCTATAAATTCATAAAGAATGGCAACCCCATTTATGTTGCATGGTGGGATTACTTTAATACCACGGGGTATAATCAGGGAGATAGCATAGCGGTAACCATCAACGGCCTTTCTTCAATTACAAAAGTATCCGTTACACAGGCTGTTCCTAAAGATACCTCTGGAATAAGCATTACAAATTACAATACAGCATTTAAATCGGATACTGTAAATGTTCAAGGTAACAGTGCAACATTTTACATCAAAGAAAAACCTGTTTTTGTGGAAAAATTAAATGTAACATCAATTAATGAAACGAAAGATGATATTGTGGTTAAAGTTTATCCTAATCCCTTTAACACTACCGTTACTTTACAGTTGCCTGTTTCAGGTTTAGATTTGAAAATTTTTGATGAGATTGGAAAGGTTGTTTTTGAAAAAACGCTCAATTTTAAACAAGAAACACTAAATCTGAATTTACCTGGAGGGATATATTTTTATCAAGTGAAAGATAACAAGCAATTTATTTCAACAGGTAAAATTATTATTCAATAATAAAATCCGCTATTTCCACTTTCAACGATACGATTTTTTTGTACACATCAATATCTTCAGTAAATTAATTGACTTATTTATGCGATCAGATAATTGTACTTAGTGTTATATCTCAATAAATATCCTTTCTTGCTTGCATCGCTCAGGAATGAATGGCTCACTAATGTTTCCATCATCTTCTGCTTTTCTAAAAATGGCAGTAATAGTTTTCCTGCTCTGCTTTCTGTTACACCAATTCTTTTCGCAAATTCTATAAAATCAGTTTTTGATGGATGTGCGTTTTTTTTATAAGCCAAACTTTTAAAGTTGTCAGCAAATAACCCTTCGGATAAAGCAAAATCTGAATCATCAATATGCAATCTTGTATTTATTAAATCATAGGCAGGGCTTAATAAATAATCACCTTTTGAAGATTCGAGTAAGGAGAAATTTTTCAAATGAGCATCACCGTTTGAGAATAGAAAATTGAAAGCTATCAATGAAAAGTATTTTTCAATTTCAACCCTCCAGGCAGGAACATAATTTTGGATAAGCAGTCCCATTTCTTCATAACTATATTCGTATTTGAAATTAGCTCCCGCATTATCTTTTGTTTTTCCCGCTAAGGTTGCAAAATCTTCTATTCCCCACTTTCCGCCTCCCTCTTTTATATCAAATCGCTTTGTAATATAAGCAGGTGATCCGTTTTTGAAAAATATCAAAGCGTTCTCAGCAGTGTTAATACCGTAAACCTGCTTTGCAATTTGCATAGTGAGATGTTCGTTAGCAGGAACCTGATCAACTTTTTTCAAATCTCGTGGTATTGG
>JAVHPR010000069.1:0-1191 GCA_036170695.1 Bacteroidia bacterium | reverse complement strand
ATTTTGATCAGTGGGTACGCTTTTCATTCGGACCTCCGGAAGACAATATGGTTGCCGGACTTGAGAGATTAACTAAAATGATTCACTCGTTCTCTAAAATGAATATCTCACAGAAATAATATTTACATGGATTTTGAATTAAGTGAAATACAAAAACATATTCAGCAAACATTCCGTGACTTTACAGACAGGAAAGTAAAACCTGTTGCAGGCAAATTGGATGAAGAAAAAAAATTCCCCCATGAATTATTTAAAGAAGCAGGAGATTTGGGTTTTTTCGGAATGCGGTATCCTGAAAGTGTGGGGGGAAGCGGATTAGATGTTGTATCCTATTCACTTGCGGTAATAGAAATGTCTCGTGGATCATTGTCCTTAGCTGCTGCATGTACCATGCAATCGCTGATGGCTACTTATTTCCTATATCGTTTTGGCGATAAAGAAATAAGGGAAAACTATTTTGATAAGGCATTAAAAGGAAATAAAATAGGTGCTATCTGCATGACAGAGCCAAATGCAGGAAGTGATTTGATGGCTATCAAAACGCTTGCAAAAGTCACTGATGACGGGTTTATCCTTAATGGTCAAAAGACCTGGGTTACCTCTGCACCGGTTGCTGATTTTTTTACAGTCCTTGCGCGAACAGATAATCATGAGAAGCTATCAATTTTTTTCGTGCCTTCAAATTTACAAGGTGTGATGGTTGGTAAAAGCATCGAAAAAATGGGAGTGCGCGCTTCTGTGACCAGCGAGGTTGCTTTTGTGGATGTTAAACTTCCTAAAAAATATTTGCTTGGTGAAATCGGTGGAGGAACAAAATGTCTTATAGAAATTCTTGCTGAAATCAGAATTATGACTGCTGCTCTTGCTATTGGAGTGGCAACCGCAGCTTATGAAGATGCTTTGAAATATGCAAATGAGCGTTCCCAGTTTGGGAAACCTATCGGGAAATTCCAGGCTGTGCAAATGAAATTTGCAGAAATGGCAGTTAAATTAGAAACAGCAAAACATTATGTGTTATATGCTGCAACATTAAGTGATAAAAATTTACCCCGACAAAAAGAAGCAATGATTGCAAAATTGTATGCTTCGGAAAGTGCCGTTAGTATTTGTGATGAAGCATCACGTGTTCTTGCTTCGTATGGTTATGCGGTAGAATATAACATTGAAAGATATTTACGTGATTCCCGCTTT
>JAVHPR010000068.1:0-5972 GCA_036170695.1 Bacteroidia bacterium | reverse complement strand
CTCAAATTTAATACTTTATTTTTCTTTAGGTACAATTACGGACATTCAATTAAAAAAACATTACGAACGTTTGTTATATGTATTTTTGTAAACAGGACAAAAAGTTTGACAGCATCTTCATTTGATCTTAAAATTTGATTTAAAATTCAATGTCGGCAACAAAAAAAATAATTGCATTACTTTTATGGGTTGGGGGCATTCAGTCAATACTTGCTCAAGACCCGGCAAATTATCGCAAAGGATCAATAAAGAACAGGTTGAGTATTGGTCCGGTTATGTCCATTTATAAAAATCACCCTCAACATACTATTAATACAAAAGCAAAATTAGGTTTTTGCGCATCCTATAAAAGTGAAATTTTATTAGGTCGGAAAATTAATTTTTTGATCGGTTTAGATTATTTAAACCATGGTATTACTTTCCATGGGTATTACTCGGCACTTGGTTATACTTATTTATTTGACAAAACTTTTGCTTATACTCATGAAATAAGAGTGAAGGAATTGCAAATCCCCATTGGTTTTAAAAGAGCTTTTAATAATGAGAAAGATAACTTTTATACTCCCTATTATTTTGGTGGTATTGGTGAACGTTTTATCCTTAGTTCATATTATGTAATTACTAATGATTCTACTGAAAATGTTGTTTTTGATGGCAAAGGAAGCATGAACTTTGAACATCAATTTATTTCAAAAGTATTCAATAAACTTTTTAATGGTGCAGGGACATCAATAACCGGAAAATTAAATGCTTTCTTTTATGGTGGAATAGGCACCCAATATAATTTCAGGACTACGGCAAAAGCCCTTTTATTTGAAATAACGTATAAGTACGGCATTTCCCGTTTGCATTATGAAGGGTATCAAAATTCTAATAATCTAAACATTAAAGATTCACACCTTTCATTTAGTATTGGATTGAAATTTTAGAAAAAATAAGATCGATTGTCAGTACTGTTTTTTTTATTATTTATTGCGAAATATTAAAAAGTTGCTTATATTTATTCCTCTAAAATCTTTTCGGACACAGATTTCCTATGAGTTTTACGAAAAAAATCCACTTATGTAGGTTGGTTTTGCAAAGTTTTATCAGTTCAAGAAAGCAAAATTATGAAAAAACTTTTTTTTTCAATCTTAATATTTATATTATTCTTTGTTAATTCATTCTCATTTGCCCAGACTCCTCCTGAAGGGATTAATTATCAGGCCGTGGCTCGGGATACTACCGGTAAACCAATATGTAATACCTTTAATCTAAAGGTGAAATTTACTATTTGGGATTCTATAATTGGTGGTGATAGTATATTCAGAGAAATACATAATTCTGTAAGTACAAATCGGTATGGATTATTTACACTGGTGATAGGTAACGGTAGCCTGGTTTCACAAAATTCTTTTTCTGATATTAATTGGGCAAGCGGCAAAAAATTTTTAGAAGTAGCCGTAAATCACAATAGCACCGGTTATGTAAATATGCCCTACAGAACACAAATGATGAGCGTTCCTTATGCACTATATGCAAAGAGCGCTGGTGGAAACTTGATAGGAAGTACAGGCATAACAGGAAGTATCGGGGTAACCGGAAATACGGGAGTAACCGGTTATTATGGAGCAACGGGAAAGACTGGAGCAACGGGAAAGACTGGTATTACAGGATATACAGGAAGCACCGGTACAACAGGAACTACTGGAGTAACAGGGACAACTGGTGCAACGGGATCTCCTGCTGGTTATACTCCTTTGAAAGCGTTTGCACTTTCAACAGTTACCACCAACAACAATAATTATGCCCTTGTTCCTAATATGACACTTACTCCGGGAGCTGGAGATTATCTGATATTCTTTCAATCTTCGACGAATAACTCTAATAATAATATGACTGTTATGGTTTCTATCTTTGTTGGGGGCGTGCAAGTTCAAGAGTCGGAAGTAGAGCTAACAATTGCGGATCAAGACGATGTGCATCCTGTTTCTTGTATTGCATATGTAACAGGAGTGCTTGCCACACAGGCAATCGAAGTGCGTTGGAAAGTTCCTAACAACACCCAAACAATGTACCAAAGAACATTGATAGTTCAAAAGGTAAATTGATTCATATTTAAACTTTTACTCCAATTAAGATTTACTCAATTATTCTCAAGAAAGTAAACTTAAGTATTGCGACAGTTAATATTGGTCTAAAATAATTATTGAAGCAAAATTATGAGAAAACTGATTTTTTTAGTTATTATATTTACATTATTCCTGAGTCATTCATTCTCATTTGCCCAGCTTCCTCCCGAAGGTATCAATTATCAGGCGGTGGCTCGGGATACCACTGGTAAACCTATCAGCAACAGCTTAAACTTAAAAGTGAAATTTACCATTTGGGATTCTATCATAGCAGGTGATAGTATATTCAGAGAAGTACATAATTCTGTAGGGACAAATCGTTATGGATTATATACACTGGTGATAGGTAATGGTATTCTGATTTCACAAAATTCTTTTTCTGATATTAATTGGGCAAACGGCAAAAAATTTTTAGAAGTAGCCGTAAATCACAATAATACTGGTTTTGTTAGTATGCCCTACAGAACACAAATGATGAGCGTTCCTTATGCTTTATATGCAAAAAGCTCAGGAGGTGGGGGCGGTACAGGAGCAACAGGAAGTACAGGAGTTACGGGTGTTTTAGGAGTTACAGGAATTTCAGGAACTACTGGAGCAACAGGAGCTAGCGGATTCAATGGCTCTACAGGTGCTACCGGTTTAGATGGTGCCTTAAATGCATGGTCGCTCACAGGCAATACAAGCACATCTACCTCTACTAATTATATAGGTACAACAGACAATGCGGGATTACCTTTCAGAACTAATGGCATTCAAAGAATGATTATTGATCCGTTTGGTAAAGTGGGCATCGGAACAACGGGAACTCCTTCTGCAGTTCTTGATGTAAACGGGACTATTAATATGTCAGGAAGCAATAATGCAACAAGCGAGTTAAATAGAGCTCAAACCGGAACAGCAAATTTAGTTCCAATTGCTTATGGGAATATAAGTGCAGATGGGAACACAATATATGCAAAGACTCCTAATATTGCTGTTGTTTGGGACTCGGGTAACAGTAGATATAAGATTTCGATAACAGGTGAACTTTATTCAGCCACAAATTATATTACAATGGTTACACCTATTGGTGGTAACGTTAAAGGAGACACAAATGACGATGGGGTAGGGAATCTTATTATTACTTTCTATCAATCGGATATGTTTGGTACTCCTACCCAAAATGCTTTTCAATTTATTACCTATAAACCATGAGGAAGAATGATAATGGAACATACATATTACATCTGCTATTCACCATCTAATATACTGAACTGACACTCCAGGCTTCGGCTTTTGCAGCAAATAAAACTTTAGTTCTGCCCCATACATTTTCAAATAATTCAGAATTACGGTAATTATTCAAATCGTTTTCGCTCTGCCAATGACTGTAGGTGAAATAGATGTTGGAAGTTTTGATGTCATTCAATAATTCAAGGTGGATGCAACCCTCTCTATTCCGGATTAATTGTTGCGAAGCCTCAAATATTTTTAAAAAATCAGCAACCTTATCAGGCTCAAAGGTCATTTTTACAATGCGTATTATCATTAAAAACGTATGGTTATAGAATCGTTTAGTTTTAAATTCAGCATATTGCTTATTTTCCCGTTACGCATTGCAATTTCAAGATGATTTGAAGAATTAAATAATGCAAGTATTTCTCCCTCTGCCACTGCGTTATATTCTGAACTAAGTCGTTCTATCTGGTTGTTACGGGCAAGTTCAATTATAAATGCTTGTCCCTTACCAATTTGATCAAATAAAGAACGATCAATATTTGTAATCACATTGCCATAAGAATCAACAAATACAATAGAACCTCTTATAATATTGCCCATAGAGGTTGCACGAAAAGGAAGACGTTGTAATAAATTTTGCCTCGGTTTTCCAATTGTTTCAATGTCAGTTCCATTGGCAAGCATGCAAGCAAATTGGACAAAAATATCACGAACAGGAAAACTTAAATTAAGGTTTGATTCCATCGGAATCTCAATAATCATTTCTGGAATTTCATCAAACAGTAATGAAAAAATACCGTTATCAGCACCAATAAAAAAATGTCCCTTATTTTTCACTGCCACATACCCTCCGGTATTTTTTAATTCGGTGAGCAATCCAATTATATGAACGGTGTTTTTTGGAAAATTAGGATATGATTCTTTTAGAATAAAAGCCGCATCCTGAATATTAAATTTTTCTATTTGATGTGAAATGTCAATAATGACAGCATTGGGGTTCAAATTTAAGATAGCACCTTTAACCGATCCCACATAATGATCTTTTAATCCAAAATCGGTTGTGAGTGTTATAATTGCCATTTTTTTTAATTTTACATTTTAGCTTAGGCAATTATTCGATTTCACGAATCACCTTTTGACTGTGTATAATATATAATAGAACAATTATAAAAAATACTTTTAAAATTGCCTACTGAAAAATTATTAATTTGTGTTCCAACTTTACCTTTTCAATCGACAAAATTATATTATTTTCGTGCGCTATGAATAAAAAAAGTTTAAAGTTTATTTAAAATGAAATTTCAGAAAATGAAATTCAGGAAAAAACGATGAGTGAAAAAAAAATACGACTCGAAGATATTGCTCCTATTGATTTATACGGTATAAATGATTCGAAACTGGATCTGATAAAAAACCGTTTCCCTTTATTGAAGATTGTTGCTCGTGGTGAAATTATCAAAGCTTCGGGGGATGACGACGAATTAAATCAATTGGAAATGGTGTTGAATATCCTTACGGCCTATTTTAATCGATATGGAAATTTAACAGAAAATGCAATTGAACAGATTTTGGGAGGGAACTCAATTAATAACGATTCCGATAGAAATCGGGGCGATAAAGTAAATGCTGATGATGTACTGGTATTTGGCAATAGCGGATTAATTATAAAAGCCCGTACCAAAAACCAGCGAAGAATAGTTGAAAGCATCGGAAAAAATGATATGGTATTTGCCATAGGTCCGGCAGGTACAGGCAAAACATATACTGCGGTGGCATTAGCGGTACGTGCATTAAAAAACAGGGAGGTAAAAAAAATTATTCTTACCCGCCCTGCAGTAGAAGCTGGTGAAAATCTTGGCTTTTTGCCGGGTGATTTGAAAGAAAAATTAGACCCCTATTTACAACCTCTGTATGATGCTCTTAATGACATGATTGCCCCTGAAAAGTTGTCTTATTATATCGAAAACAGGATAATTCAAATTGCCCCTCTTGCTTTTATGCGCGGACGCACTTTAGATAATGCCTTCGTAATTTTAGATGAAGCACAAAATGCAACGGAAGGACAATTAAAAATGTTTTTGACACGCATGGGCTCTTCCGCTAAATTTTTAATTACAGGTGATATCACCCAGGTAGATTTACCGAAGCACCAACCATCTGGCTTGATTCAGGCCATGAAACTTTTAATCAATATAAGTGGAATTGAATTCATTCAACTGGATGGTAGCGATGTTATCCGACATAAACTTGTTAAAAAAATTATTGAAGTTTATGAGTCGAAATAATATTATGTTTTGCTCGGCTTTGTAAAGAAAACTTTACGCTCAATACGAAGGTATTGTTAGTAAAAAACATTTCTTACTTGGTTCAAAGTTTTCATTCCTGAAAATCTCCCCCCCACACATTATTAACAATTATCTGTTGATAGTTTCTTGTAAATTGATTTCTTTGTATCTTTTTTGTTAAATTGTGAGGACAAAAAGGGTGAAAATATGGATAAAAACTTATCCTTGCTGTTATCTCGCAATGACTTTAAATCACTGTCTATCTAGTGCTTAAAGAAATATCAATGACGCTTTTGTTATTATTTTTAATTGCTTATCTGCTTTAGACATGTAAAAAAATAGTATCTTAGCTCCTTAT
>JAVHPR010000067.1:0-1196 GCA_036170695.1 Bacteroidia bacterium | reverse complement strand
GCAGAATAATTTGTTTGTCCCCTGTTACCAAGGCATGCCCGTGATGCAATATTAACGATACGTCCGCTATTTTGTTTTTTCATGATTTTTGCGGCTTCACGGCACATTAACCAGGTTCCTTTCAGGTTAATATTCATAACTAAATCGAAATCTTCGGCCGACATATTCCAAATCATATTGTCGCGGATGATACCTGCATTATTAACCAATACATCAATATGTTTATATTCCTTCATTATTTTTTCGAATAAAGACAGCACTGTTTTTTCTTTGCAGATGTCAGCCTTCGCAAAGGATAATTTACTTTTTCCAAACTCCGCAATTAGTTTCTTCCCGTTCTTTTCATCAATATCCAGAGCAATTACAAAGTAATTGTCCTCTATTAATTTTTTTGTGATTGCTCTGCCGATTCCTTTTCCGGCACCTGTAACGAGGGCAATTCTTTTTCCCATATTCTTAATTGTTTGTTTATAAAGGTATGAAATTTGTGATACATGACAAATTACCAAAGAGTGTAATTAACAACAATTTGTGTTTTGGATACTTTTATAATCATCTATAGTGTTGATATTAAGCAAAATAGTGTTGCTTTTTACTTCCACCTCCTGCTTAATAAATTCCGATAAAATAGTTCTTAAATTAAAGTTTCCATCAGGAAGGTTATCCAGATAATAGATAATTTTCTTAGAAATCAGGACAGGGTGACCATTTTTTTTCAGAAATTTTGGAGAAGAATATCCGTCAGAATTTGACGAACCAATCAAACTTTTAATCACATCTTTGCTTACAAGCGGATTATCAATATTTTGAATAAAACAGAAATCAAGATTCAACATTTTTTTTATTCCAAGTTTCAAAGAATGAAATCTTCCAAGTTCGGATTCTGAATTTTTAATTATTGTTGCCCTTAATTTAACAGGTTCTACATATTTCTCCCATTCGGCATTACAGAAGTCACTATTTAATACAACACAAATGTTTTTTACCCCGGCGTTATAATATTCATCGACAATCTTTTTTAGAAAAGTTTTTCCCTCAACTAAGAGAAAAGCCTTGGGATAATTCATTCGTTCAGATTTCCCGCCAGCTAGAATAAGAACCCCAAATTCACCTTTTATCATAATATCAATTTTAAAATTAAACAAATTGCTTATCTGCTTTAGACATGCTGTCTTTTATTGTTTTGTAATTCCTGC
>JAVHPR010000066.1:0-1196 GCA_036170695.1 Bacteroidia bacterium | reverse complement strand
TTTTTTCTCAAAAGTATCTTTTTTTAGATTACTCCCCAACTTTTGTCCCTGACCCCAAATATCCTTCAATATTTTTATTCCAGACCTTTTGGCATGTTATTATTACAATATAGAACATTGAAATATAAGGCCTCTCCAAGCTCTTCGAGAAGCTCTGACTGACAGCGCATGAGTCATATTGAGTCTGTCGAAATATGTGCGAAGGCTTCTTAAATTTATGCCGATAATTCTGCACTTCTATCTCTGGCCTTAATAATTCCTTTTTGAATATTCTCTCCAACTTGCGCTCCATTAAAAACAGAAAGGGCTGCTTCTGTTGTTCCTCCTTTAGATGCAACAGTTTTTATTAATTCATCAATTGATTTATTTGCATTATTTATCAAATGGAAAGAACCTAACATGGTTTGTTTAACGAACATTGCGGACGTAGCTTCATCAAATCCCATTTGCTTTCCGGCCTCTATCATGTGTTTAACAACATAAAAGAAATACGCAGGACCACTTCCACTCAGAGCAGTAACAGCATCTAATAAATCCTCATTTTCAAGAAACACACACCTGCCTGTAGTCCCTAATAAATTCTCCGCTTTTCGTAACTGTTCAATGGGTACCGTTGTGTTGGCGGTAAATGCAGTCATTCCCATGCCCAATTCAGCAGGGGAATTAGGCATAGCTCGTATAATGTTAGAATTATCTAAAGCCATTTCGATGCGACTCATTTTCATCCCTGCCATAATGGAAATAATACATTTAGCAGAATGTAAAATAGGTTTTAACTCTGACGCAAGCTCCATAAAATCCTGAGGTTTCACAGCAATGATTATGATATCACTTTCAGCAATTTTAGGATCACCGGCAACAGTAACTTCACCAAGATCCAGTTTTAACAATTCTTGTTTCCTTGTTTCATTTTTTTCAGCCAGCAATAAATTTCCTTTCGAAACAATATTATATTTCAAAAATGCCCGGGCATATACCAATCCCATGTTACCGCAACCAATAATTGTAATTTTCATTTTTAAAAATTTAGAAACCGTTTAAATTTTATTTTTAAAATTGTAATTTTTTCAAATACCTCTTTTGCACATTTCTCGACTCCGCTTGAAATAACCATATACGCTGTCAGAAAAAAGTGTAAAATATGTCTTGTCCTGAAATAGGTTGACTCTTTTTTGTTTAAATAATAATCAAATTTG
>JAVHPR010000065.1:0-1203 GCA_036170695.1 Bacteroidia bacterium | reverse complement strand
ATAAGGAGCTAAGATACTATTTTTTTACATGTCTAAAGCAGATAAGCAATATTTAAATTTTCATAAAAATTAGTCATGTATGCTTTTGATCCGTCAGGTGAAAATTCCATTCCGTATAGCCCATTTCCACCTTCCGGCAATAGTATCGTTTTAGGATTAGTTATGATTCCTGAGTAGGCATCAAAATCACAAACAAAGGCTGTAGAAACAGGACTATTAGCAAAAGCAATTCCCATTTTTCCATTACCATAATCCAATTCCCCTCGTCCAAGATATATTTCAGGACCTGAATAGTCATAAATAATTGTTCCCTCAGAAATACCCTTTTCATCAATTAAATATCTCTTGAACCCAACTTCGCATGCGTATGCTAACAGCCAATAACTATTTCTGCAGGGACGTTTAATAATTTCAAGCCCTTCGCCAACCTCGGTACTGTCTATCAGTGTGTTCAACCTAACCACATCACCACGGGCACCATCCAATTTCATGTCCACAATACTATAATATAAACTGGAACAAAGTTCTGCATTATAAAAAACATAATACTTATTTGGGTTATTCGGGAAAGGACAAATATCAATTTCAGATGCCGATGAATTTGCATAAATTTTTCCCGAACCAGGCATTAAAACATTATGCGCATTATATATTCCGTCGGCATTCACATAAAATAAAATATTTCCTAAGCCATCTTCGACATGTGCAATAGCCTCAAAGCCATTATTTATACCGGTATAACTAACAACAGGAGGTGTTTTTGAAAAATTAATTTTAACAATATTATTATAACTGTTAACAAGAAGATTCTGAATCTGAGCATTTATTTTACTATTTATGAAGAACAGTAAAACCAATGCAGTGCAATAGCGAAGGGCAAATCGAGACAATCTTTTCATAGTAAAAAGGGAAGAAAACAGAATTATTTCCCAAAATAAAAAAAAGGAAAAGCTTAAAAATAGTTGAAGAGGAATTAATAGGCTTTATATAAGGTAAAATGCTATGAAATTTCCTTTTTATCTAAATGCTTTGTTCAATACGTCTTTGCGAGGCTTTTTCAGTCGATGCAATCTCATTTATCGTTGTGAGATTGCTTCGGTCGCGAAAAACTCCCTCGCAATGACGCTCCAAACGGACATTCAATTATTTTAATAAAATTGCTTATCTGCTTTAGACATGCTGTCTTTTATTGTTTTGTAATTC
>JAVHPR010000064.1:0-6060 GCA_036170695.1 Bacteroidia bacterium | reverse complement strand
CTGTGGAATTCAAAAAGAAACGCGATGATAAATCGTATGTTTCTATTATTCCATTCCCTGCAGAAGCATAAGATTATTCTATAAAACAATTAAAATCTCCTAAGCTTCAACAGAAGTTCAGGAGATTTTTTTATTTTTAAACTATTGATTTTGTAAATTTGTAGGAATAAATAACAAATTTTTTTAAAATGAACACATCGCAAATTAAATTAGAACTTTTTAGAAAAATTGATATGCTTGAGGAGACTAAGTTGATGGAGTTATACAATTTTTTGGTGAAAAAGAGTACTAGCAAAAAAGATTTTTGGAAAGAGTTGAATAATGCTCAAAAAGCCGATATCGAGGAAGGACTGACCGATATTGCAAGAGGAAATAAAAAAGATTTTAGTAAGGTAATTGCAAAATACAAATGAAGGTATTGCATATTGTAATTTCTGAACGAGCCGAAAAAAATTTAAATAAGATTGTTACTTATCTGGAAAATGAATGGTCTGAGCGTGTAAAACAAAACTTCATTCTCAAATTATCGAAAGTAATAAATCAAATATCACAGTCTCCACTTATGTTTCCCGCATCTGAAATAAAAAAGGGTCTTAGAAAATGTGTGATTACTAAACACACAATTATTTTTTATAGAGTAGCTGAACATGAAATAGAAATAATAACAATACAAGACAGCAGGCAAAATCCTGCATTTTTGAAATTATAAAATCCGTATCCTATATCTATCTCTTAAACTTTCAATTCATAACTCATAACTTTAAACTCAAATATGCTACAACTACAATACATCCGCGAAAATAAAGACGAGGCCATTCAACGTTTGGCAATAAAAAATTTTGATGCAAAAGCAATTCTTGAAAAAGTGCTGGAATTTGATAATGACAGAAGACGCACTCAAAATGAATTAGATTCATTGTTAAATGAAGCAAATGTTATTGCGAAGCAAGTTGGTGATTTGTATAAGCAAGGCAAAAGAGCAGAAGCAGATGAACTAAAAAATAAAAGTGTTGCTGTAAAAGAAAGTTCAGGCAAACTAGCCGAAAAGCTGAAATTGATAGAAGCTGAAATTCAGTCATTATTAGTTACTGTTCCAAATACACCCAACATATCCGTACCCCTGGGTAAAACGCCTGCCGATAATGAAAATGTGCATCAGGAAGGAGAAATTCCAAAATTGCATGCTGGCGCAAAACCACATTGGGAGCTTGCTGAAAAGTATGATTTAATTGATTTTGAATTGGGTGTGAAACTTACCGGTGCAGGCTTCCCTGTCTATAAAGGAAAAGTAGCTCGTTTGCAGCGTGCATTAATAAATTTTTTCCTCGATAGAGCTACTGCTGCCGGATATTTGGAAATTCAACCACCAATTATGGTGAATGAAGCTTCTGGATATGCAACCGGTCAGTTGCCCGACAAAGAAGGACAAATGTATCATTCAACAATTGACAATTTATATTTAATCCCTACTGCCGAGGTGCCTATTACTAATATTTATCGCGATGTAATTGTAAAAGCCGATCAATTGCCGATAAAAATGTGTGGCTATACTCCTTGTTTCCGCAGGGAAGCGGGCAGTTATGGAAAAGATGTAAGGGGATTAAATCGTTTGCACCAGTTTGATAAAGTTGAAATAGTACAAATTGCACATCCCGATAAATCCTACCAGACATTAGAGGATATGCGTGAGTATGTTGCAGGCTTGCTTCGTGATTTAGAACTGCCTTTCCGCATTCTTAAACTATGTGGAGGTGATATGAGTTTTGCATCCGCATTAACATACGACTTTGAAACATTTTCGGCTGCACAGGAAAAATGGTTGGAAGTAAGTTCCGTTTCTAACTTTGAAACATTTCAAAGCAACAGACTGAAATTGCGTTTTAAAGGAGTTGACTCGAAATCACAATTGGCTCATACCCTAAATGGAAGTGCTCTGGCATTGCCACGCATCGTAGCGTCTCTATTGGAAAATAATCAGATACCGGAAGGAATTAAAATTCCAAAAGCCCTTATTCCTTATACAGGCTTTAGTTTAATAAATTAGTGCGGTAAAAAATACCATAGAGGCACGGAGAACACTAAGAAACAGGGAGCGTTCTCTGTGAAACTTATGCGATCTCTGCCTCCATGGTTATTTGAACATTCCTGTATATTCAAACAAATAACGATTTTCATCTCCTTTTCTCCCCCAAGTGATTAATATCATTTTCCTTTCCCTACTAATGGTTTCATAGCTTAGACGACATTAGTCTTATGGAATACATTGTATTCAATGGCATAAATAAAATATATGTCGTCTAAGTTATGCATTTATTAGTATATTATCATTGTCAATAGAAATAGGTGTGCATATTTTTGGCAATCGCTAGAAAACTTTTTTGTTTAGTACAAATTCAATCATAATCAACGATTGTTATACTAATTATATTTATAAAATAGGACGGTTCAGTGATGCCCCGCGCTTTCTCGACCCCGCTCGCACAATGTCGTTTAGTTAAGAGCAAAATTAATGTTAGCACGTCATTGTAAGGAGGTACGACTGAAGCAATCTCACACCTGGAATGAGAGTGCTTCGGACAAAAGCCCTCGCAATGACGCACGAACCCTTAAAAAACGACATTGTCCGCTCGCATTGACGGCGCGTCGGTTATTTCGAGGGGAGTCGAGAAAGCGGGTTGTTATTTAAGAGGGACTTGTATATATTAATAAAGGGGCTTGCAAGGTTTTTTAGGATTTAATAGGCGAATTATGCATAAAAAAAATGATCCAATATCAGAATTGCAAACGCTTAACAGGATTATTGCTGGAAGTATTAAATCTCCGAATATTAAAATTATTCTCCGAAAGGCATTAGAGGAAGCTATTAAAGTATGTGGATTGGAATATGGAGTACTTTATTCAATTACAAAAGAAAACAAATTGAATCAGGAAGCAGGAATAAGTATTTCTGATGTGAAGAAAGAGGCTTTTCTCAATAAAAAAATTAAAATTGGCAAAGACCTATGCATTAAATCAGTGTCTGAACCACAACCTTTGATTCTTAGTTCATCAAGAGATGTATTGAAATACTCAAACGCTGAAATTCAGGGCAAAGAAGCTATCCGATTTTATGCTTCATTTCCCATTAATTTAAAAACAAAGCGCTTTGGTATACTCTGCATTTATAGCTATTCAGACAAAAAACCGACAGAACGAAATTTAAAATTTGTAGAAACCCTTACAGCAATAATTTCCTTGATACTTGAAAATAAGAATCAGAAACAAAATCTTCAAAATGAAATTGTAGAATTGAAAAATAAAATTCTTGAATTGAAAAAATCAGGAAAAGAAACTTTAAGGAAAAACAAACAGCTCAGTGATTTGTCGGCTAGTTTACAAAATACACGCGAAGAAGAGAGAAAAGAACTTGCACGGAAAATACATGATGATTTAGGTCAGCAACTTGGCGCGCTTAAAATCGATATTTCCATTTTGAAAAAGCGCTTAACAAATGATAAAGGAGCAAAAGAAAAAATAGCTGATATGATGTCAATTGTTAACAATGCAATGATAGCATTTCGAAAAATTTCTTTAGAGCTAAGGCCAGAAGTAACGGATGAAATAGGTCTGCCAGATGCTCTTGATTATAAAGTAAAAAAGTTTTATGAGACTACCGGGGTGAAGTGCCATCTATTGATTGATGCCGGTTATGTGGCTCTGCCCTTGCACGTTTCAATGAATATATTTCGAATAATTCAGGAATCGCTTAATAATATTACCAAACATGCAGAAGCTACAGAAGTAGATTTGCACCTGAAAAAGAAGAGAAAAAATATGATTGTCAGTATCAAGGATAATGGGATAGGATTTAATCCGGAAAAAATAAAAAAGAAAATTACTTTTGGAATAATAGGAATGCAGGAAAGGGCAAAAATGATTGGAGGAGAATTGCAAATTCAATCTCATGAGGGAAAGGGAACCCGTGTGGAATTGAAAGTGCCCATTATTTGAGAATAATAATACTTCATCAAATACCTCTATTTGCATGGAAACAGAAATATAAAATAAGGCTATGAATGCAGTTCTAGTTATGCTGATTTTATCTTATTTTCAATTGCTGTGGTAGAAAAACCTTCCAGAAATTCTATTGTTTTTACACTGCCACCCAAAGTTCTCACACTATCAGAACCTACAATATATTTTTTACTTTCAGGATTGGTCTCATTTGCATCATAATCAGCTCCTTTAACTAAGACATCAGGCTGTATAAATTGGATTAATTCTTGCGGGGTTTCTTCATCAAATAAAATAACAGCACTTACGTAGTGCAATGAAGCTAATATCATTGCTCTCGATTGCTCATCCTGCAAAGGGCGAGAGCTTCCCTTGTTCAGCATTCGAACAGATACATCGCTATTTAATCCAATAAGTAATTTCCCTCCTAAATCCGACGCTTTTGCAAGATAATCAATATGTCCCCGATGAAGAATATCAAAACATCCGTTGGTAAAAACAATTTTGTTCCCACCAAATCGCCATACGGATAAAGTTTTTAATAATGTCTCGCGAAAAAACATCTTTGATTGTATAACTTCTAAGGCCGGCAGTTTCATTGTATATGGAACCATATTTGATAATTGTTTTTGGATCAACGAATCATTACGAATTTCCAAAGCGATGTTTGTTAAATTGTCATATCTGCACATTAGCACATCAGCACATCAATACATTTATTTCATTTCCTTATTCAAAACAGGAAGTAATATTAATGAAAGAGCTCCCAGAAAAAGTATGAGTATGAATTGTGATGTCCAGATAAGCCAGGAAAAAGCAAAAGCAAAAGTGAAGGAAATTTTATATACAGATGTTAGTGTTTCAGTAACCAGCGCCTGGTATGCACCGGTTCCCCCAGGGACAAAAATAATACCAAGGCTGCCAAACAGCATTATTGCCAAAGCAGCACCAATTCCTAATTGTGATGTTTCATTAAAACAGAAAAACCCTACATACAATAGCGCTGTGTATAGGAACCAGATTAAGGCAGTATGAAAAATAAAAAGGAAAGGCCGTTTGATATTTTTTACAGATTTTAAACCTTCCCAGAAGCCAAGCACTATGTCTTTCATCTTTTTAAAAACCACGCCTTTGCTTTTTTTACGGAGGATGAAAAACAAAACAATGATTGCTAGAATAACTATTACGAAACCAATTACAAATAAATTGTTATGTTTTAGTGCAGATAATTTAGATGAAAGAGGTGCAACAATTTTTTCATTTGTCATGCCCCACAACTGTTCGAACTGAAAAAAAAGTGTTGCAAAAAAAATAAGGATTAAGCATAGCAAATCAATTGCCCTTTCAGCTATCACTGTTCCAAAACTTTCTGTAAAAGGAATTTTTTCATATTTGGCGAGAATCCCGCAGCGCGATACTTCACCTAATCTTGGTAACGCAAAGTTTGCTAAATAACCCACCATTACCGCAAAAAAAGTGTTTGATAATTTAGGGTTAAAGCCAAGAGGCTGAATTAATATCTTCCAGCGCATTGCACGAACCAAATGGCTTAAAAAACTTAAAAACATAGATAAGACAATCCAAAAATAATTGGCTTGAGTAAATGCTTCTTTTATACTGGCTTTATCGCTCTCGGTTAAATTGCGGACCGCAAGCCAAATCAATAAAATTCCAACACTTAAAAAAAACAGGAATTTTACAATGCTAAGAATTTTTTTTTTCAAAATCAACTGGATTTTATTTGTTAAATTTTCTGAGAAAATAAAAAACTTGTCAATTATTATGCTGTCGGTATAATTCAGATCATAATAAATAATTTACCATATACTTCTTCAATTTTAAAACTTCTATTTGCATGGGAGGTGCAAAACTAAAGAAATAATTTGAAAACGTGAAAATTAATCTTCTTTGGAAAGATCGTAAGATTTCTGTAAAAACAAAAATCCTCGAAAGCTTTATAATAATAGCTTTCAAGGATTTTTGATTCCTTAATGTATGTAGATATTTTATTAAATAACTAAAGTTTCGGTGCAAATTAATAATCCACTATAACGCTGTCCCTATCTG
>JAVHPR010000063.1:0-24766 GCA_036170695.1 Bacteroidia bacterium | reverse complement strand
TAAGGAGCTAAGATACTATTTTTTTACATGTCTAAAGCAGATAAGCAATTTCTTTATTTTCAATGTTGATTTTCCCTCCAACCGTAACCATCAGTTTTTTTGCAGCTATAAAGCCAACATAACAATCAAGTGCATCAAGTGAGTCAATAGTCTTTCTTGTAAGGCGTTCGTCTTTTAGTCCTGATGATTGATTTTCAGAATTGGAGGGTGCGCAACTTGCTTTTAATTCTGCACCCATCAGACCGGACGTTTGCCAAAGAGGCTTTGCAGTTATTTCGCTGGCGGGAAGAATTCCTGTGAGTACAAAGTGTTCTTTCCCTATTGTTACACGCCTGCTCAGTTTGGGAGAAAGATTATCCACTCCCGACAAATTGGAAGTTACAATACGTTCAACATAGTTTTCGGGAAAAGTAGGTGCATCAATATCAGCAGTATAGTAATCATCGGTGCTGGCACCCTGGGGTAACACAAGAATATTTGCACCCAGATTATCTAATTTCACAGCTACAGCCTTTTCAGAAAATGTGGTAACTGTGCGAATGCCCACAATTACTGCAATGCCTAAAACAATTGCCATCAAGCCTGAAAGAAGCCTCGCCTTGCGATGCCACAGTTCGCGCCAAACAATACTGAAAAGGTTCAAAGTGTAGTGTATTTAATTAATAATTAGAACGATTGAATAATCATTTCTTTGGCCCACAACCCGGTGATCCAGGTGCGCAACTTTTTCCACTTCCACAACCACCAGAAGGCTTTTTTGTAGCCATTGAAACTAATGTTTTGGAATCTGTGACACCTTTAAATGAACCCGCAATTTGCCCTTTAGTATTTATGACATAAGTTTGCGGCTCACTGCCAATTTCAGAAATATTTAATGAGCTTAAAAACTTTTTTTCATTGGCATCATCAAAATCCACCTCTACCGTTTTTGCCCCCTCCTTCATTTCATTACATGCAGTCTGACAATTACCAAGCACTTCTTTTTTAATCATTGATTTTTTGCTTATCACCAAAAAAACAGCCTTGCCTTCATTAATAGATTTTAAGACCTCCGCTTTTTTAGATGAAGGAATTAATGCAACTATATTTTCGGCTGTTGTTTGCTGAAGATAAGCAACTCCGCCTGCCTCCACTCCATTTGCAGCAATGATTAAAACTATTGGAAGACTAGCTCCGCTCACACGATACTTTTCAACTAAGCTTTCGTTAGCTTTATCTGTTCTATTCAATTCGATAACACTTGACTTTGGTGAAAGTTTCTGAGCCTCCTTACAAATATTAATAGCTGCTGCATTATTTGCATTACCTGCTTCTGTAACTACCAGAAAAATACAGTTTCCTGCCTTGGTAGCTTTTTCAATATCGGTTTGTACTGATGCATGTGAGGCTTGCACTGCGATGGCAAATGCCAAAACGATTGTTAGTTTAATTTTTCTCATATTCATTTCATTTTAGAATTATTATTTACAGCAATTATTATTCTTTTTGTTTAATTTGGATGATATGTCAAGGAAATAATTTTGCAATTTCTCAAGTATTTTTTCATCAATGCAATAACAAATTGAGTTGCCGGAGATGTCTCCCTTTATCAGCCCGGCATTTTTAAGTTCTTTTAAATGTTGCGAAACAGTAGGTTGTGCCAGTGGCAATTCATTAACAATGTCGCCACAAATGCAGCCATCCACTTTTAGCAAATACTCAATGATAGCAACTCTTGCAGGATGCCCAAGCGACTTAGCAAGTGTAGCAATCGCATTTTGCCGGTCTGTAAAATGATCTTTTTTTGTAACTCCCACTTTTCAATATTTATATATTGCAATATTACGATAATTAATTTAAACAGCACTATTTTTAATACACTATTTTTCAACAAGCTTATTATTTTTGAAAGTACGTTAGAAATTAAACTAAACGACTCTGCACTTTTAATGCAGAGTCGTTAAAATTGAAAGAATGAAATTCTTTTTAACAAATGATAATCGAGAACGTCACTGTGAAGGAGGAACGACTGAAGCAATCCCGTTAAATAGTGAGATTGCTTCGTTCCTAGCAATGACATTAACAAGTATAATTTTGTAGAAACTGAAAGTCTTGAACTGAAAGCGCATAATTGAATTATAACAATAAGGTTGTATCAGCTTTTAAAACCAAGAATATTAACTCCGCAGCCTTTTTTCCCATCTTCAAAATAGGACTCTACATAATAAACCCCAGTAGCAGAACAAGCATAGCTTAAAGTTGGAAAAAACTTTTTACTGCTTTTTAAATAATTGGATGCAATAAGTTTTTTGTTTCTATCATAAAAATTAACAACCATCCTGTTACCTTGTACATTTTGGTCACCAATAACTATTTTGTAGTTTGAACCTTTACTGAACACATATGAAAATTCATTTTTTTCATCTGTTTTTTTTAAATCGACATTAAATGCTTTAATAAAAGTATAATCCCCTAAAGCGGGGGCAAACTTATCTAAAAACTCATCGGAACCACAATCCGGTGCTGATTTAAATGAAGTAGATGTAAATAAAATTGTAAGCATCAAAGCTACCATTGTTCTTTTTGTTTTCATTTTTTTTATAGATTATTATTATTAAATAGTTTTACTGTTTTATAATCCGGACTTCAATTCTTCGATTTGTTTGATAATCTTTTTCGGTTTTTTCATTTGGAATCAGAGGTCTGCTTTCGCCGTAACCAGTAGCAACAACTCTTTCTGCATCTATATCTTCCATTGTTAAATAATTTTTGGCATATTGAGCCCTCTCCTGAGATAAAGTAAGATTAGATTCAGCATCTCCACGAGTGTCGGTATGTGCACTTAATTCAATTTTGATTGCAGGGTTTGTTAACATAAATTTAACTAATTTATCTAAAGTAGGTAAGGAAGCTGCTTCAACTTCTGATTTACCGTAAACGAAAAATATATTATCCCAAATCATTGTCGAATTTACTTGAATCGGCTCCAAAACAATAACAATACTTTCTTTTGATGTTCGTTGATCTGTTGCGGATACGATTTTATCTTTTTGCATATACCCCTTTGAGTTTGCTGATATTATATACTCGTTATTAGGAAGTAATTTGAAACTAAATACGCCGTCATCCCCTGATCTCGTTTCTCCAACAATTTGACTTCCATTCCGAATAACAACCAAAGCGTTTTTTAAAACTCCAGTCGAATCTTTAACAATGCCCTTGAGAGTAATTTTTTCAATTTCTTTCAGTGGTTCTAGTGACAATGTTTTATATATTCCATCCTTAGCATCTGATTTAGAGGTAGTAAAAGAAGTAGAGTTTGGATCATAGCCATTTTTGCTGGCTTTCAGCGTATATTTTTTATCCGGTAATATTTCAAATATAAATTCCCCCTTTTTATTGGTTTTAATATTCTCAGCTAATTTCCCATTCTCTAAAAGTTGGACGGAAGCATCTAAAAGCGGATTTCCTTTGTGTTTTACGGTTCCCTTGCATTTAATTGTTAAATCGGTTCCTCCTTTTTTTGTGGTAGTTTTAGCTCTGATCGTGTACGCACCATTTGCAATTAACAGCTGACGAAATTCGAAGAACCCATTTTTAATAGTTTTACTTTTTTCTACCGTTGTAGTTGAATCGAGAAGTGAAACAGAAATATTTCCCAATGGAATTTCTTCCGTTTTTAGGCTGTCTATTTTCACGTTAGTTAAAAGATACCCATCCACTAAAATAGTTCTTAAGCTTGGTTTTAACGTGGCTTCTAAATAATTACCTAAAGTATCCCGACGTATGTTTATCAAAATTTTATTATATGAAAATCCGTTTTTTTTAGCCACCAAAGTATAATTTTGATCTTTCTTTAATGCCATAGAATATATTCCTTCTTTGGGCTCTAAAGCTGTTTCTGTTGCATTCTTTTCATCTATCAGTTTATATTTTATTCCATCAAAAATACTTTTATCCGGGAATTGTAAATTACCTCCATTTATTGTTAATTTTAGAGCAGTTGTTTCTGAAAAGCTGTAAATATCTTCGGCGCCTTTTCCATTAAACCGGTCCGAACTAAAAAAACCTCTCATATATTTTCCATCTAATGCTATTCCAAAATCATTGGCAATAGAATTTATAGGTGGTTTCAGGTTAAAGACGTCTGCCCATTCAAAACCATCAAACTCAGCTGAGAATATATCCAATTGCCCCATTCCGGGATGAGTATCTGATGAGAAATACAAAACTCCGTTGTCAGAAATATATGGGAATAATTCATGTCCGAATGTATTAACCTCATCTCCTGCATTAATTGGTTTTGACCACGTTCCGTCTTTTTGTTTTGTACAATAATAAATATCTGTAGTTCCTTGTCCACCAGGCATGTCTGACATAAAGAAAATGGTTTTCCCATCTTTTGAAATACTGGGTTGACCAACAGAATATTTCGTACTATTAAAAGAAAAAGCACTAACAGGTTTAGACCATTTCCCTGTCGAATCTTTGATACAATAAAATACCTGAAGTGTATTCAGAACATTATTGGTCTTGGTATCTCTTTCACCGGCAATAGTTCTTGTAAAATAAATCTCTTTCCCGTCTTTTGAAAATGTGGCAGGCCCCTCATGTAAAGAAGTATTTATTGCCTTAAAATTCTCTATTCCTGCCTTTTTACTCTCTTCAATTGAATTTACATTCACATCATATAAATCTAACCGGCGCATTTCCATTCCGCCATTGAAACTAATCAATGCTTCTGTGCCTCCGGTTCTGGAAGATGTAAACACCAACTCTGTTGGCGACAAAAAAACAGGTGCAAAATCAGATTCCGGGCTGTTTATTTTTTCAACATTCCTAACTTCTTTCCCAATCGTTTCATCAAGCCAGACTTGTGCTAAATCACAAGATTTTAAAAATATTTTACCCAATGGATCAGAAGGATTTAATTTGATGTATGCTGCAAATTGAATTGCGGCTTCGGCATACTTCGCGCTGCTTTTAAGAGATAACGCATAATTTAATACGGCCGCCGGCTCCTTTTTATTCTTTTTCAGATATATCTTATACGTTATCTCCGCTTTTTCAAATTCTCCTGTTATCCGATAACAATCTGCCAGTCTGAGTGTAGCATGATCGAAGGTCTTTTTATTTTTATCTTCTATTTCCTGCTCGTAAAAAGGAATCGCTTCGGCAAACAAATTTTTATCAAACAGTTTATCTCCTTTATCAGAATTCTTTTGAGCAAGCATGGTGTTACTCAGCGTGAATAATAATATTGATAAAAAAATAAAACGTTTATATAAAATATTCTGCATTAGTAATTTTACAAATTAATAGTAATACCTTGGATGAATCTCTTTTTCTGCCGGAGGAGGAGGAAGTTTTATTCCGTAAGAAATAATAATTTCATGCGCCCCCCCCGAATAGGTTGATAATCCCGAAGTAGTCATATCATATGAATATGCCACTCTGAGATTTTCTAAAATATTTATTTTTAATAGTGCTGCCATCGCATCATTGCTCCTATACTGTACGCCAATTGCAACCCTGTCATGAAAAGATAATGATACGTTTACATCATATTGAACCGGAGCTGCATTTTGGTACTTTAATAAGGCACTTGGCTCGAAAGACCAATTCTCAGATAGTTCAAAAATCTTTCCAATTAATAGATACATGTGACTAAAAAGATGTGATTTGGTTTTATTGATAGTTTTGTAATTAAATTTTTCTTCTATCAGATGGCAATCAGAATACCCGATATAAAATTGTTTTTTTTGATAATAAATCCCCGCTGATGCATCAGGAACTAATGAACTCATTGCTGTTTGAGGCAAGGAATTATCAGCCGGATCTGTTAATACTAATTTAGTATAATCAACTCTTCTGTTATAAATTCCGCCCTCTAACCCGATCGAAAGTTTTCCACCTGCAAAATTCAGGTGATAAGAATAAAATAATGAAGCATTTAAATTATTCATTATTCCGGTGTTGTCATTGATAACTTTAAAGCCCAGGCCAATATGCCTTTTTTGAATGGGAGTATGAAAATTAAATGATTCCGTTACCGGGTTGCCATCAAATCCCATGAATTGCTGACGGTATTTAAGCGTTCCTACCAACCAGTTTGAGCTCCCCGTATAGGCAGGATTAATTAACATTTTGTCAAGCATGTACATGGTGTACATGGGATCCTGCTGAGCTGTAATTTTCCCACTCAGTGAGATCAGGAGAATGAATAATATTTTACATAATATCTTTTTCATGATAAAATTTATCTTTGAATCATTATATACCCGGCATGTGGTTTACTTCCATTACCAAGATCAAGGATATAATAATAGGTTGCATCCGGCAATTCGCCACCTGAAAGCGATTTACCTCCCCAGTCATTTATATAAGGTGTTTCTTTGAAAACTATATTTCCCCAACGATTATAAATGGTTAAAGATTTATTCTGAAAATAATCAAAGTCCGGGATTTTGAAAAAATCATTGGCCCCGTCTCCATTTGGAGTAATGCAGGATGGTATAGGTTCGGTAAGATCAGTCAAACATAAATCAATTGCGATTGTGACAGATGCAGAACCCGAACAATACAAATTAGTTGCCTGTAAAGTGTAGGTTGTAGTTGTTGTCGGTGATACGTGTGGTGTTGCGCTTGTTGAACCGCTTAATCCGATTGTTGGCAACCAACTATAAGTAAGTCCTCCACTACCTGTTAATGCAATACTATCACCAATACAAATCGTTTGATTCGAACCGGCTGATACTACCGGTGGATTGCTGTCAACAATAATCGTAATTGTATCCGGCGTTCCTGAACACGCATTAAGGGATGAATAAAGGATGTAATTAGTGGTAATTGTTGGGCTTACAAGAATTGAAGGATCTGTTAATCCGGTACTCCAACTGAATGTAGTACCGGCAACCACCGGGTTTTGATTTTTAGATAATGTAGTACTTGACCCAATGCACAAGGTTGTATCGGACGCACTAATGAATGCACTTGGCCTTGGTTTAATTGTCAAAGAAATGGAATCACTTACTAAACTTTTACATCCATTATTGTCAGTACCAATTACTGTTATTGTATCACTTGCAATTAATCCTGCTGTAGCATAAAAATCGATGGCCGAATTCTGAATGGAAGTTCCTCCGTTAAAAAACTGATACGATGCCATTCCTGCAGGAGAAGCTGTAAATGTTACTGAATCACCATCACATATTTCCAGGTTGATATCTGAACATACCAGTAAAATTGTTGGTGGTGATAGTACATTAAAATTAAGTATGTTGCTTAAATTACCAACACATCCAAAGGAGTTAGTTGGCCTTACTGAAATATTATTCCCATTTCCTAAACTCAGGTTTGCATGTATAAATGTATTTATCGAGGAGTCTTGCAAAACGGTTGCCCCATTGTAAAAAACATAATTGGCATTACTGGCTGGTAATGCTGTAAAAATTACCGTATCGCCAAAGCAAATAGAACCACTGCCCGGCACCGAGGAAATCACTGCTGTTGGAGTTGGAAGAGTTATTAAAGAAAGCGTATCAGAATTGGATTGACACCCCAGATAGGATGTTACTACTCTTATTGCAAGATTACTGGGCGAACCGGAAGTAATATAATTGGGATTAGTTGAAGTCTGTATTAGGCTGGACCCATTATAAAAAGAATAATTGCTATAACCTCCAGGTGATGCGGTAATAGTTGCAGAAGTCCCTTCACAAACAGTATCATTGGAAGGAGCAATGCTCAATGAGGCTGTTGGAGATGGCTTAGCATGAATAATAAAATAATTTGTTACGGGAACACAGGTTGGTTGTGCCGGATTACTCACTAATACCGGAATTATTGTGTCTGTTGTTGGTGAAATAGAGTAGCTATTATTGTTCGCTAATGTATCACCTCCATTCCATGAAACAAACGGATTAGCAATACTATACCCCGACAGACTCAGTGTAATACTGTTACCACTACAAACTGTCTGATTCGGATTAATGGTGAAGGTGATTGCACTGCAACTCTCAGCATAACAGGTATGTATAGGTGAAGGTTCGCTGTTCCCGCAAGGTGCAGGGCCAAGGGCAATCACAACAATGGTTGCTGTATTTCCAAGCGTTTGTCCTGTCAGAAGCTCTGTTGTTCCCATATTTCCTGAACTGGGTGTGGTAAACGAACCGCCATTAACACTTACTAAATAACCTGTAGCGCCGGTTACAGGAAGCCAGGTAAACTGAATGGTTGTAGCCGTTGATGTGCCGCAATTTACCTGAGGAGTTGGCAAGGGTTGATAAATAATCGGAGCTATACTATTACTTGAGTCTCCGGCACAGCCATTGTTTGTAGTCATTACAAAAACGGGATCGCCGCTTAACCAACTGTCAGTTGCATAAGTATTACTTGCTGAACTTTGAAGTAAAAGGTATCCACGATAAAATGAATAAGTAGTATATCCAATTGGTGAAGCCGCAAATTCAATCACAGCCCCCAAACAAGTTGTATCATCCTGCTGGCTGATGCCAAGTGTTACATTGGGTATCGGATTGACACTGATAACAAAAAAATTGCTAATTGAGCCGCAGGAAGTTTGGGAGGTGTCACTAACAGAAACGCTAATTATCGTATCGTTTAGGGGCATAAAAGTAAAAGTAGAATCTTTTGATACGGATGGCCCGCCATTCCATGAAACAAACGGATTTGGAATATTAAAACCTGAAAGGCTCAATGTAACAGAATCTCCACTGCAAATGGTTTGATTAGGATTAAAGTTAAAAGTGATTGCAGTACAGGTAACGGCATAGCATGTCTGAATATCGGAAGGAAGACTGTTTCCACAGGGGGCGCTTCCCAGAGCTGTCACCACGATTGTGGCACTGTCGCCAGACGACAAACCTGTTAAAAGATGTGTTGTTCCATTATTTCCCGAACTGGGAGTTATAAGTGCGCCGCCATTTACACTTACTTTATAACCTGTGGCATTAGCTATACTGTTCCATGAAAACTGAATCGAAGAAGTTGTTGTATTTCCGCAATTTACCTGGGGTGTAGGAAGAGGTTGGAAAACTGCAATTGAAATACTATCACTGGGATGCCCTGTACATCCGCCATTTGTTGGCACCACATAAATGGAATTACCATTTGCCAGGGTGTTAATTTCATAATCCGGATTGTTTGAAGTTTGAACAAGTGACAGTCCATTATAAAATGAGTAATCGGCATACCCTGCCGGCGAAGCTGAATATATTAATGTAGTTCCATAACAAATGGAATCTGTAAGTGGAGTAACACTAATCGTTGCAACCGGTAAAGGACTTAAAGTAATATCAAAAAAATTATTTACTGCCGGACAGGTAGGTTGAAGCGGGTTGGAAACAGTTACTCCAACAATAGAGTCGCTATTCGGAAAAACAGTGAATGTAATTTTGTTTGGAAGTGAAGTCCCTCCATTCCATGAAACATTCAGAGGAGAAATGTTTAAATTAGAAAGCGTAAGGGTGATGGAATCCTCAGCACAAATAGTTTGATAGGGGCTAATATCGAAAGTGATGGCAGAGCAATCGTTTGCATAACATTTAGCAATTAATGATGTATCGCTGTTCCCGCATGGTGCAGGACCTAATGCAATTACCCTGATACTGGCACTGTCTCCGGGAACAAAGCCAGTTACAAGATTTGTTGTTCCGTTGTTACCAGAACTTGGTGAAACAAAGAGTCCGCCATTAACGCTTACTAAATATCCCACAGCACCAGTTATCGGAAGCCAGGTAAATTCAATTGTTGTATCAGTTGATGTTCCGCAATTTACCTGTGGTGGAGGAAGTGGTTGAGAAATGGCGGGGATTAAAATATTACTTGAATCGGTACAGCCATTGTTCGATGCAACTGCGTATATCGAATTGCCATCAACCCAATCGGTGGAATAATAGATATTACCTGCTGAATTTTGAAGCGAAAGATAACCCTGATAAAAGGAATAGTTGTTAAAGCCCGGTGGTGTCGCGGTAAAAATCAGACTATCACCATTGCAAGCTGATAAGACATTACTACCCAGAGTTATTATGGGTAAAGGATTTACATGCATTAAAATCAAATTGCTATTTAAACTTATACAGTTTGCAGAATTCTTTCCAACAACATAAAGCGAATCCCCGGAACTTGCATTTGGTAAAACAAAAGTATTGCTTGTAGAACTTTGCACTGAAATAGAATTTTTATAAAAGTAATAATTGGCAAGGGTTGCAGGAGACGTTGTAAAAGTTACCGACTGCCCCTGACAGATTGTATCATTAGGAGAAACGGTAAGTGTAACCGACGGTTTTTGGTTTACAAGAATTGGTACAGTGGTAGTAGAAGAACAACCACTATCAGATACCGTCATTTTTACATTCATTGTATCGGAAGTGTTCCAATAAATTTTTTGTGGTACGATACCTGTTCCCGGGCTGCAATTACCTCCTGCAAAATCCCATAAATGAGTTGCACTGGATGATAAAGATCCGGTATAGGTAAGTATGGAGGTGTCGCCAACACAAATTGGCGAAGTTGCAGTAAAAGTTGATGTAGGGGTAGTGCGAACAATAGTCCCTTTAGTTGTGTTATTAGAGCATCCGTTAGAACTTATTGCGCCCATAGTAACATAATATGTCCCAGGCAAAGTATATGTATGCACCGGCGGATTATAGGTATTTACAATTGGAGTTCCATCTCCAAAATTCCATTGCCAGCCGGAAATGGAATTGGAAGCTGTATCGGTAATATTGGTAAACGTCACTGGCATTGGAGAACAACCAAGAAACGAACTGCTATTAAAATCAATATTGGGCGCGGCAGTTATGGAAATGTAATTTGTATTTGTTGTAATATTTGAACATCCGTGAGAATTGGTCACTGTTAGTTGCACTGTGTAATTCCCACCAATAGAATAAATATGGCAAGGTTGAAATTTAGTGCTGGTTGTGAAATCTCCAAAATTCCATGCATAGGTTACGCCTGCCCCTGAGCTGGATAAATTTATAAAACAGGTAGAATCAATTAATGCACAGAGGGATACTTGACTTGCTGAAAAATTGACTGTCGGTTTTTTATAGACATTTACGGTATCATAAGCAATACTTGGTAATCCAATGATACATTGTGTATTAAGGGTAACAATGTAGGTAGTGTCTCCTATATTACCCGCTGAAAAACTGTGAACCGGATTTTGAGTTTGAGTAGTTGCAGAACCGTCACCAAAGTTCCAGGTTCTCGATTGAACAAGACCTGTTGACAAGTCATTAAATTGAACAGTTAAAACTTCACAACCGTTTATCGGGGAAATATTAGAACCAATAACTGCGGTACAACTCTGAGACGAAATTTTCCCTGAAATTAACAGGAAGAAAAACAGCATGAAAAAGATTAAATACAAATTGGCATTTAACTTTTTTTTAATTATTTTATCAATCAGTAACACTTAGGCAGCCATTAAAATTAATTATGATATTATTACCAACAAATTATATTTAATAATCTGATAAATAACAATACAAAAAACTAAATGTAAAAGTACATATTATTTCTGACTTTTTCTTTTTCGCAAATATTTAAAATTTACATTCAATAATTTCTTCAACCAGTCAAAATATAAAGCTATAAAACCAATCATTGAGAAAACCCAAATAATGATAATATTAAAAGCAAAGGTCGACATCTTAATATTAAATATCTTTTTTTCAGGAATAAAAAGCGGCTCATTGAACGAAATACTTTTATCGGGCGAAGGGTTTTGAAAAACAGGGTCGATAACCTGAATTAAGCCTTTTTCGCTTCTCAAAACTTTCTTTTTTGCAAACGAACGACTTAATATATCCAATAAATAATCGTTTGAATAATTATTTTTTATCCTTTTCACTTTTTCATCCCCGTTGTCATAAATGAAATTGTTTAATAACATTTCCCTTTTATGATCCCAATAATTAAATGTGTCGCTATAATTAATATTTATTCTCTCTGTAATTTCCACTGTTTTTTCGATATCATTAATGCTTATTAATTTAGCGCCATTGGGAACAAAGTTAAAATCAGCACATTCCTTAGGAAATTTACTTAATTCTGCATTTAAAATAGCTGCATTTTTTTTGACCGTTTTTATTTTCTCGGGATCATTAAAACTTAATAATTCTTTGCATTCACTATTTATTCTCAATAGTTCGGGGATATAATAAGCTACCATGTAATTTGCTTCACTATATTTTTTATCAAGTTGATAGAATTCTTTTTCGTATTTGTTTTCCATAAACTGATTAACCATCAGCCCCTCGTATGCCCATCTTGCCAACATTAATTCGGCAATAAATGGCACCTTCTCCCCTCCCCCGAAATATTTGTTAATCTTATCATAACTAATCATCGCTCCCCCCATAATCATTTGAGGGATAATTAATAATGGAATTAAAATATAAATGGTTACCGCCGAATTAAAGGCGGATGAAATATTTAATCCGACGATATTAGCACAAGCCGAAACCGAAAAAAGAACTAAAAAATAATCTCCAAACAAGCCTTTTGCCCCAATAATTAAGTTGCCTGCCAATACAAAAAGTAAGGACTGAACGGCAGAAATAAAAAATAAAAGACATATTTTCGAGAAGAGATAACTTAATTTGCTAAGATTTAAAAACTGTTCTCTTTTAAGTATTTTCTGATCTTTATAAATCTCCTCAGCACTAACGGTTAAACCGAAAAACAGCATAACGATGACACTGATAAAAATATATGCCGGAATATTCTCGTTTTCCCTGAAAATATAGATCGAATCATCGCCAGGACTATAATATCGTATTAATCCAGCCAGGATAATGGCGAGGACCGGTGCTTCCAGGAAGTTGATGGCAATGTACTGTGTATTGCTTATTTTTGAAACAACATCTCTCTTGAGAAAAATCAAAAATTGTTTTAATTTATTAGGTCTGGAAAATGAAGTTGTAGGAGAATTTCCATCCACTATGGGTTCTTCGGTTTTAGGGCCAAATTGCTTCTGGTAATTTGCCGACCATTGCTCTGGGGAAACTTTCCTGTCTGCTGTTGAATTCCCGTATTCATCTACCTCTTTCGATTCAATAATATTAAAAATAGTTTCAGGATTAACATTTCCACAGGTCTCACATTCTCCTATATCACTATTCAAATGGTTTGCTGCCTGTTTAAAATACATCACGGCTTCAATGGGATTACCATAGTATATTTGATAACCACCCTTGTCAAGAATAATCACTTTATCAAACATTTTATAAATATCTGATGATGGTTGATGGATCACCACAAAAATTAATTTCCCTTTAAGAGAGAGTTCCTTAAGCAAGTCCATTACATTCTCGGAGTCTCTTGAAGACAAACCGGAAGTTGGTTCATCAACGAACAGAATAGGCGGTTCTCTGATTAATTCGAGTGAAATATTTAATCTTTTTCGTTGTCCGCCACTAATCATTTTGTTCAATGGTGAACCTACTTTAATATTTTTTGCTTCCTGAAGCCCAAGTCCTGAAAGGGTAGTTAACGTTTTTTCAATGATGCTATTGCTTTTTAATTCACCATGGCATAATTCTGCATTGTAAAATAAATTCTGAAAAACAGATAAATCGTCAAACAATAAATCATCTTGTGAAATATATCCAACAATACCATCCAATTTTCGTTTTGCATTATGAAGATCTATTCCATTTATAAGAACTTTGCCGTTACTTGGTTTTTCTATTCCTGATAAAACATTTAACAATGTTGTTTTACCGGCTCCGCTTCCCCCCATTATACCAATTAACTTTCCTCCTTCTTCATTTACGGATATATCCCTGAGCGCTTTTTCTCCGGTTTTAAATTGAAAAGAAATGTGTGATGCCGAAAAGCTTGTTTTTTCTTCAGTACCTTCATCCAGAAATCTGGAAACAATATCACTGTAATATACCGTACCTCTTGGCATACGCAGGGTTCCGCTTTGCGGGAGGAGATAAATATTATCTTCTTTTATTGGAAATCCATTAAGGAAAATATCAGATTGACCGTTATATTTAAAAAAATACAAGCCAACAGAATTTATTTTAATTATCCTGATTTCTCCATTAAGACCTTCCGCTTTAATAAATTTCCCCTGATTAGTTTCTTCGTTTTTTTCAGCTAACAAAATGAATTCAGAAAAAACAGAAACTGCATTTGTTTTCTTGAAAATTAAATATTCGATAAGGGATTTTTCTTCATTACTTATTTTAAAAACATCCGATACTGTCGAAATGATGGATAGCCTTTGTTCTGTGATAGAACCATCAACGCAAATAAATTCGTACAACCTGATAAGTACTACAACTTTTTGTTTTTGATCAAGTGTTTTATTTATTTTTTTACAGATAGCCAGAGTCCTGACAGAATCCTTCATGGATGTCAGTTTTTTCTCAGGTTCTTTATCATTAGCATCTTTGGTACCTAAAAAGTCCTGATATAATGTTAAATATTCGTTGCACTTTAATTCATTGAGTTGTGAATGCAAAAAATGCTTAATATAATCTTCCAGTTCTTTGGAACTACCTGTATCTTGTTTGGCAATGATTGCAAATAGTTGCATCAACGCTTTTAGTATTTCTTCGCTCATTATCTATCTTATATAATACAATAGGTCACATCTCTGATATTTAATACCCGACTAACTCAAATGGAACCTCAACTAATTCTTTATATTCTTCACCGGCTTCGAGCATATCATCATCTTTATGTTCATAATGCCAGTTAACTAGTATAACGCTGGAACTAGCCTGATGAATTTCTTCCAGTTTCATTAAAATATCCAATAGAATCTTTGATGATGCCGTATTGAAGTATTCTAATTTTACATCGAGCGTCAGATTTTTTGAGGGACTTTCTGAAAATAAATCAAGCCATTCCAAAACAGGTTTATAAAAAGAGGTAACATCTTCAGGCAATGATCTTCCCGAAATTTGAAACAACTCCTTTGATATGTCTATCACAATAGCCGGTGTATCTTCTGTTCCCGCCAAATTTAAATTATCCATTTTTTATTCTTGTTTTTGATTTGAAATAACTGATTTAAAAATGAAAAATGATTTTTCATCACTTATTTTTTTAATACAATAACCTAATTTGTTTCCTGATTTCCTGGCAATATCTATGAAACCTAATCCGGCTCCTCCAACATCGGAGATAACCGATTTCAGTTTCGCTTCTTTATATAAAACTTTTAACCCGTCTTTATCAAACGTATTTATATTATCAAGCATCGCGCTTAATTTTTCTCTGTCCTTATTTTGAAGACTATTCCCGCTAATCAATGCAAAATCATCATTTTGTTTCCCTACGATAAAAATTGCTGCATCGTTTCCGTTTGATGATTGGTGTTTACACACATTTTGCAGAACTTCCACCATGATGTTGAATATTCTTTTTTTGGTAAGTTCAGCCATCTCACCGTCCGAAAAATTTCTCTCCACCATAGACAATACTGCCTTAGTTATCTCTTGATCAAATTGTCCCTGATACATAATTGACAAATCATTGTCCGACATGGTTTTATAAATACCATAAACATGCTGAATGGAGGTTTTTTCCATAGGTAGTATTTTTTAAGTTTAATTGTATCTGGCGATAGAAGTTTTTAAAGAAAAAAACGATGTTGTTTCATCCAAATCTTTGAATTCAAACTCTATTTTATTTCCTGTCTTTTTTGCAATATCAATCAGGGCCACTTCAATCGAATTGATATTGAATAAACTATTATTAATCATTAATAATTTGTATAAATTTTTTAGTTCCTCTTTCCCCGAAGACGCAATGGAATTAAGTATTTGTTTAACTTCATCCTTTTTGTTTTGTGTAATAACATTACCGGTATAAATTTCATAATTATCATCCACTTTCCCAATCATCAACAAAGATTGCGCGCCTTCAACCATCACCGAGCTTTTACTGATATTCTGTAAACATTCAACGAGTACATTAAAAACTTTTTTCTTCACCACAATATCCTCTTCTGCGGTATTCATTTTCTTTTCTGTCATCGCCAGGATGGATTTGATCATATTCTGGCTGAAATTCCCTTTATAGCAAAGCATGAAATTATGCGTACTCATGGTATTATTCAGGTCATGCACATAGGCAGCCGAAGCTTCAAAATTACATATTAATTCATCATTTGTTTCCATAGTGTTTTATATTTGCACAAAGCAATGGCGTTTAATTCCGCTGGTCATTAGGTTTATTGTTCTACTTTGGATAAAAAGTTTATTGTTTCAGTTCGTCAGTTCAAAACTGGGTAAAATTACTTATTGTTTTTAAATACTATTTAAATCTTTTTTGTTTTTGCATCTTTTTTTTCAATTTATAGTCACATATACAAAAAACTTTTAGAACTTTGAATTTTATTTTCTCCTACGAAAAATTCAAGGTAGGGTGGAAAACTTAAATTAATAATCTGAATTATCTTTTAGTTTGAAAATACAAATAGTATCATATTTTAGAAAATTTTAAATCATTGACTATGTTAAAATTATTATCATTTGTTTCACTGGTAGGAGTTTGTGTGTCTCTAAATTCATGTAGTTCAGGAGAGCAGGATACTTTGAATAAAAAAACCTTAGTGGATAGCACCTTATCAAAAGTTACCATTTCTGACGAAACTATTAATGGAATTATTAATTCTATTCCATCTCCTTTAGAAACAGTGACTCTTATCAAAGAAAGCGGCCTGAAGTATGATGAATCCTACCTGACCCCATCGGATAATACGGAGAAATATAAATCAAAATACGCAAAATCTTTTGCTATTGGAATTTATAGTGCTGATTTGGGCTATCTGAACTTGTACGGAAAAAATATAACATCTATTAATTATATTCTCGCTGTTCGTAAATTATCGCAGGAACTTGGCATTGAGCAATTTTTTGATTTCGAAACATTAAAAAGACTTGCATCCAGTAATAAAAATCTGGATTCATTGCTTTATATCAGTACCTCTTGTTTCAATAAAATGGATACCTATTTGCGGAAAAACAAAAGAAGTGAACAAAGTTCTTTAATTGTTATTGGTGCCTGGCTTGAAGGGCTGTATTTTGAGACCCAGATGGCAAACAACAATCCGAGCAAAAAAATCAGGGAAAGTATTGGCTCTCAAAAAGTAGCCATAAATAACATAATGGCTATTCTTGAAGCATACAAAAACGATAATTTCTTTAAAAATGTGAAGAGTCAGATGGAGCCGCTAAAAAAATTGTTTGATAATGTGCAGATTTCTTATAGCTATAAAGAACCGGAAGTGAAGGAAGTTAATGGAGAGTTAGTAGTTGTTGAAAAGAGTGAAAGCGAAGTGACTATTCCTGAGGATGTATTTAAAAATATAATTGTCAGCACCAGTGAAATCAGGAAGGCTATTTTAGATTCTACGAATTAAAGACTGTCCATACGGTCAACATTAATATTTGCACGTCATTGTAAGGGCTTTTCGCCCGAAGCAATCTTACACCTGGAATGAGATTGCTTCGGGCGAAAAGCCCTCGCAATGACGCACGAACTCTAAAAAAACGACAATGGTTTAAACATTGTTTCTTAGTTTAAAACAATTTTTTTTGGATTTTTTTAGATGAAAAAACTGAATAAAATAAATTCTCCTTCCAACATAAAAACAACGAAATCCTTCCCGGTAAATGAGGAAATCTGGAAATCACTGGCCGAAAATTCACCCGCCCACATTATTCTGCTGGATCTTAATGCAAAAATACTTTACAGCAACCGAGTTTTTCAGGAAACAACAAAAGAAAAACTTATCGGCACCTCGATGTATGATTACTTGCCGGAGTTAACCCAAAAAGAAGCTTCTGATTGCCTTAAGCTTGTTTTGAAAAGTACGGAACCTACAACCTATACAATTCCATATTATACAAAAAGTAATGAGGTTAAATATTTTGAAGTGAAAACTTCACCTGTTTTCACAGATGGGAAAATATCCTCTTTCATTAGTTATTCATCCGAAATTACTGAACGAAAAAAGGCAGAGCAAATAATGAATATCCGAACCGCTATAATGAAATTTTCAATTCATTGCTCCCTGGATCAATTAATTCAAAAAACATTGGATGAGGTGGAAACTCTGACGGAAAGTAAAATTGTTTTTTTTCATTTTGTTGATGATGACCAGCAAACGCTGTTTCTCCAGAACTGGTCCACTAATACGCTTAAAAATATGTGCAAAGCCGAAGGTAAGGGCTCGCATTATTCAATAAATATGGCAGGTGTCTGGGTTGATTGTGTAAAGGCCAGGAAAACAGTTATCCATAATGATTATAATAGCCTTCCGCACAGAAAGGGTTTGCCGGAAGGACATGCTCCGATCTTACGTGAGATGGTGGTGCCTGTATTTCGTGATGAAAAAATAGTTGCTGTTGTTGGAATTGGAAACAAGGCAAGCAATTATGATGAAGCAGAAGCTAAAATTGTTGAAGAAATAGCAGATTTAGTATGGGACCTTGTTGATAAAAAACGAATAGAAATAAAGCTTCTTGAAAGCGAAAGGCGCCTGAGTGAATCTCAATCAGTTGCACGCCTGGGCACTTATGAATGGGATTTGTCAACCGGACTTTGGACTAGTTCCAAAATTCTTGATGATATTTTTGGAATAGACGAAAATTATATCCGCTCGTTTGATGGCTGGGTAAACATAATTCATCCTGATTGGCGAATTAGAATGAAGGAATATGTAATAAATGAAGTTTTAGGAAAACATAAACGATTCGACATTGAGTATCAAATCACCAGGGGCAATAATGGAGAAAGAGTTTGGTTACACGGATTGGGTGAACTATTATTGGATAAAGATAATCAACCGAAAAAACTAATCGGTACTATTACAGAAATAACAAAACGTAAGGAGGCTGAAGAAGCCCTATTGGATTCAAAGGAATATTTAGATAAAATCATTAACTCTGTTGCCGCGCCTATCTTCGTCAAAGACGATAAACATAATTTCTGCCTGGTAAATAATGCCTTTTGTTCAATGCTTAGCCTTCCGAAAGAAAATATTACCGGCAATACTGGTATTGATTTTTTTACAAAAGATGAATTCGATTTATTTGTTGCCATGGACAAAGCCGTATTGATGTCCGGGGAAGAAAATATTACGGAGGAAACTCTTACTGATGGAACTGGAAATACCAGAACTTTTATCACCAGGAAAACTTTATATACTGACACGCAAGAAAATAAATTTATTGTAGGAGTAATAGAAGACATCACCGAACGCAAGAAGGCAGAAAAAGCACTAAAGAAGAGCGAAGCTTTCTTCCGCCAAATGTTTGAGAACCACAGTGCAGTGATGCTATTAATCGAACCTGAATCAGGTTTGATTATTGACGCAAACAAATCTGCCGTTGAGTTTTATGGTTATAGCAGGTCAAACCTGGTTTCTATGAATATTAGCGAAATTAATACAGAAGATCCTATCATAGTTAAAAAGCAGCGTGAAAAAACAATTGATAAAAATAGAAATCTGGCTGTTTTTCCACAAAAATTAGCTAACGGCGACGAGCGAATTGTTGAAGTTTATTCAAGCTCAATTGATATTAGCGGAAATGAAATGATCTTTTCGATTATTCATGATATTACCGAACGAAAAAAAGCGGAAGAAGCCCTATTGGATTCAAAGGAATATTTAGATAAGATCATCAACTCTGTTGCAGCGCCTATCTTCGTTAAAGATAACAAACATCGGTTCTGCCTGGTAAATGATGCCGCAAGTTTACTACTTAAACTACCTAAAGAAAAAATTATTGGATCAACCGGTTATGAATATTTTCCAAAAAATGAATTCAATATCTATATTGCAAGGGATGAAGCAGTATTTTTAACCGGAAAAGAAGATATTAATGAAGAAATTTTTACAGACGGGGATGGAAATAGCAAAACGCTTATCACCCGAAAAACCTTATATACCGACAAAGAGGGAAATAAATTTCTTGTTGGAGTCATTGAAGACATCACCGAACGGAAACATGCGGATGATTTGATAAAAAAAAGCGAATTAAAGTGGCGCACACTTTTCGAACTTTTACCTGTAGGCGTTTCTATCCTTGATAAAAAAGGTAAAATCTCGGAATTTAATTCTGCCCTGGCAAAAATATTGGATATAACCAAAGAGGGATTACGAGATGGGATATACAATAAGCGAAAATATATTCATTCGGATAGCACTCCAATAAAAAGGGAAGAATTTCCAAGTATGCTTGCAACGAAAGAGCAAAAAAACATCTATAATGTTGAAATTGGGGTATTAAAAGGGAACACGAAAAAAATCTGGACCAAAGTCAGTGCTGCGCCCTTGCCCTTTCTCGAGGAGGCTTGTGTAGTTGTGACCACCGACATCACCGAACAAAAGATTGTTGAAAATGAAATAATGGAGATGAATAATCAACTCCATAAACTTTCTGCTCATCTCCAGGAAATACGTGAAGAAGAACGGGCAAGCCTGGCCAGGGAATTACATGATGGACTTGCGCAGGAACTTGCCGGACTTAAAATGGATGCCGAATGGCTCATTAAAAAATTTGTGAAAGATACAAATGCAAAAACTAAATTCGGAGAATTGTTATTTTCGATTGACAAGGCAATAAAAACAACACGTACTATAGCGTTTGAAATCCGGCCGATAATGATTGAAGACCTGGGCTTGTTTCAATCACTTACCTGGAAAGCAAATAATTTTTATCATAAAACCGGAATTAATTGTAAATTACGGATTAATTGTGACGAACCGCACTTTTCATCAGATAAAGCGGCAATCAATATTTTTAGAATTTTTCAGGAAGCATTGACCAATTGTCTTAAACATGCCAAAGCTACCGAAATAGAAGCGGAATTAAATTGCAATAACAATCTTTTTGTTTTAACAATAAAAGATAATGGAAAAGGGTTTAATTCAGGCAAAAATCAACCCACTAAAACATTCGGATTATTAGGAATGCATGAACGTGCAGCAATATTAGGTGGAAATATTATTTTTAGTTCTGAAATTGGTAAAGGAACAAAAATTGAATTAAGAGTGCCGGTTAAATAGGGAAAAAGGAAGAAGGAAATAGGAAATAGGGAATAGGAAATAGGGAATAGGGAATAGGGAGGCAATTTAGGACAATAAAATTCGTTTCTAAATAGCTATTCAGAAGAATTTAGTATGTAAATTAACTAATAACTAACAACTTCAGTTATGCCTCCTTCACAATGACATACTAATATAAATGCCGACTATATGAACAGACACCAATTAACAACTATTACCATACGCCTAATAACTATTGCCTCTTGACTATTAACTAATAACTAATAACTAATAACTATTAACTATTAACTATTAACTTTCTTCAAAATGGTTTTAAAAATAATTATTGTAGATGACCACCCTACCGTTAGAAAAGGATTAAAACAAATTCTTACAGATGAGTTTATTGATGTCCAAATACGCGAGGCCGGCACTGCAGAAGAATTACTAAAGCTAATTACACTTGATACATATTCACTGGTTATTTGTGATATCACAATGCCGGGGCGTTCGGGAATTGACGTGGTAAAACATCTTCATACTGAATATCCTAAAATACCTGGTTTTGATGTTAAGTGTGCATCCCGAAGAGTTATATGCTATCCGTGCCATAAAAGCGGGTGCAATGGGATATATAACTAAAGACAGAGCATCGGCAGAATTAGTAAATGCAGTGAAACTTATTTTAAGTGGTAAAAAATTCGTTTCTGCGAATCTAACTGAATTGTTTATCAATAACCTATCTTCAAAAAACAATAATCTTCCACATGAATTATTATCTGATCGGGAATTTGAAGTGCTTAAACTAATTGCAAAAGGAAAAACAGTTTCAGAAGTTGCAGCAATTTTGTCATTAAGTGTTGCAACTATTAGTACTTACAGGAGCCGGATTCTTGAAAAAATGAAATTGAAAAATAATGCGGAGCTGATACTATATGCCATTAATGATGGCTTAGTTTAAAAGAACAAACCAGTAAGCTGTCTTAAAGCGTTCTCCTGACAACGCCCCCTCCATGCCTTGTCATACTTTATATTACAGACTTATTCTTTTCAAAACTACAACACAAAAAAATTGATTTGTCTACTATTGTGAGCTTTCAAAAACGGCTTTCATATGTTTACAAAAAACAACAATTCCTTACCTGATTTTTTTCGAAAACTATCTCTGATTCTTGCAGGCACCATTCTGTTGGTATGTATTATGGTATTGATAGGTTGGATACTCGGCATTTCTGTCCTTAAAAGCTTTTCAGCAATCGGGATAAGCATGAAAGTAAACACGGTACTCTGTTTCATTCTTGCAGCAGCTTCAATCATATTCCTTAACGGAAGGGCTAAATACAGCAGTTTTTTTTCAAAACAAAGGATACTTTCAATTTGTTCAAGTCTGATTATTGTTATCAGTTCTATTTCTCTTTTCGAACACCTCTTTAATTTTAATATCGGTATTGATGAATTGGTTTTCAAAGATCATTCCTTCATCGATGCTTCAAGTCCGGGAAGGATGCCGGAAACCACAGCAATTTGTTTTATTCTTTTCGGTCTTGCGTTCCGGTTTGATGATAGAAAAATCAGTTTTTATCTTTTTCAATTCTGCTCTGTTATTGCCGGAGTAATAGCCTTTTCCTCGTTATTGCATTATGTGATTCATTCAGAAACACTGTCAGGCGTAAAGGATTTCTCAGGAATGTCTTTTCAAAGTTCTGTTTGTTTCATATTGCTCATGCTTGCCACATTATATACCCGGCCCGAACGGGGAATAATGAAAGTGGTTTCAAGAGATACATACAGTGGTAAAAATTTTCGCATCGTTTTTCCTATTTCCATAATGTTGCTTATCATTCCTGCTACCATTGAGTTTTACGGGGTTAAACACGGCCTGTTCGGGCACAATAATGCCGCTGCCTTTCTCATATTTATTCAGGTATTATCTGCTTCTACAATACTTTGGAGTTCAGAGTATATACTTTCAAAAGCGGAGTCGAAATTGGCACAAACAGAGATTAATCTAAAATCAATTTTTGGAAATTCTCACTCGGGCTTTATCCTGATAAACAGCTACTTTTTTATTATTTCATTCAACTCCAGGGCTTACGACCTCATAAAAATGGCAACGGGTCATTCTTTAAAGACAGGCATTCTGTTAACAAAACTTCTGCCTCCCGATAAGTATATGAATCTATTGGCTGAGGTTAACAAGGTGCTGAAAGGTGAGTCTGTTCATTTCGAAGTTTCATATCCTAATAAAGAAGATGGTGTTATCTGGTTAGAAATAGTTGGAAAACCCGTGAAAGATAACTTCGGTGCTGTTATTGATATTTCACTTAGTATAAATGATATCACCGAATCAAAAAAGATAATTCATGAATTATTGGAATCTGAAATGAAATTCAAATCGGTGCTTCAGTCTGCAAAGGATGCTATCATTATGGCTGATAATAAAGGAAGCATCATTTTCTGGAATGCTATTTCGGAAAACATGTTCGGATATACCGAAAAAGAAATTATGGGTAAGTCCCTGACTCATATTATTCCTGAGCATCAAAAAGAGGAACACCTGCAAACATTCAGGAAACATTCTTCAAAAAGGATGACCCACTCCCTAAACAAACAGCTTGAATATAATGGTTTAAGAAAGGATGGTTCAGAATTCCCTATCGAACTATCAATAAGTTTCTGGACAGGAAATAAAGGGAAATACTATTGCGCCATCATCAGGGATATCTCCAGGAGAAAAAAGGCGGAGGAAGAAAAAACGATAATGAACAGCCAATTAAGGGAGCTTTCTGCACATATGCAAACTGCCCGTGAACAAGAGCGGACAATGATAGCCCGCGAAATTCACGATGAACTTGGTGGAGAACTTGCCTGCATAAAAATGGATGCTGAATGGCTCAAAAAAAATGTGGAAAAAGATGCTAAAGTAAACGATAAGATAACCGACATCCTGGAGCAAATAGACATTACAATTAATTTCGTTCGCAAAATATCGTCGGATATCCGACCGCCACTGCTTGATGAAATGGGCCTGTACACTACTATAGAATGGAAATGCAAAGATTTTTCGATGAGAACAGCAATAAAATGCATTTTTCAGTTCGTTCAGGAAGAACCACCTATTCCTCCTGGTTTTGCTATTCACATTTACAGAATTCTTCAGGAATCTCTTACCAATACCTTTAAATATGCCGATGCTTCCGAAATAATTATTAATGCCAAATGTGAAAACAGTAATTTGGTAATGACCATTAGTGATAATGGAAAAGGATTTGATCCGGAGGAATCAAAACACATAAAATCGTTTGGCCTCATAGGGATGAGAGAGAGAGCCAATGCAATCAATGGGAATATTAAAATACTTTCGGAACATGGAAAAGGAACTACAATAGAATTGACAATTCCCTTAGCGGAAACTGAACAGAAGGATGCGCCAAATCCTTCTGAAAATAAGGTTATCAGTGATAAACAATTAGTGGTGAATCTTTAATTGAGGTGATAAACTCAGTTAAAATAAAAATCTTATGTATTCATAACAATCAGCGTCATCAGCGTTCTATTCCGCAGCCAGAATAGTTGTTTTATGTTAAGTACGATAAAAAATCCTTTGGCAGCATCATTCAGAAAACTCTCCTGGATTTTCAGTATTATTATTTTGTCAGTTTCTATCGCTGTTTTAATTTTATTTAATTGCTTATCTGCTTTAGACATGCTGTCTTTTATTGTTTTGTAATTCCT
>JAVHPR010000062.1:0-1219 GCA_036170695.1 Bacteroidia bacterium | reverse complement strand
TGATGAATAAATAGGATTCAACAAAAACTTATGTTACTCATTGCCCCAGCGGGGCTAAGTTTTATGTCTTTTATTCCTATTCTATTCATAGTATTGGTTTTATTTTATTGAGACCTTTTAAAATAATATGAAGGAAATAGTAATCAGCACCGACAAACTCACAAAGCGTTTTGGCGATTTCATCGCTGCAAACGAAATAACTTTTGATGTTTTTGCCGGTGAAATATTTGGCTTCCTCGGGGCAAATGGTGCAGGCAAAACAACTGCTATGCGTATGCTTTGCGGGCTCTCCACTCCTTCGTCAGGCGCAGCAACCATAGCAGGTTTTGACATTTATAAACAAACCGAAAATATCAAAAAAAATATCGGCTATATGAGCCAAAAATTCTCTTTGTATGAAGACCTTACAATTATTGAGAATATTCGTTTTTTCGGAGGTATTTATGGCTTATCGGATAAACAGATAAAGGATAAAAGCGAAGTTTTAATTGAGCAATTAGGATTAAAAAATGAAATCAAAAAACTGGTTGGTTCTCTGCCACTGGGATGGAAACAAAAACTTGCCTTTTCAGTAGCAATCCTTCATGAACCAAAAATTGTTTTTCTGGATGAACCCACCGGAGGTGTTGACCCTGTCACACGCAGGCAATTTTGGGATTTGATATATGCGGCTTCCGACAGGGGTATTACCGTATTTGTTACCACCCATTATATGGATGAGGCTGAATACTGCAACCGCATTTCTATGATGGTGGACGGAGTAATAAAAGCTTTGGACAGTCCTACAAAACTTAAACAACAATTTGCTGCCGCTTCAATGGATGAGGTATTTTTTGAATTAGCAAGAGGAGCAAAACGAAAGGCAGATTAATATACGTTTTCGATTAAAGATAAAAACAGAGTATGAGGATTTTGAAATTTTATAATCTATAATGGCATTACCCTGACAGGGTTCTAAACCCTGTTAGGGTTTACATATTGAATTTAATTTTAAAAACTCTAACAGGGTATGAAACCCTGTCAGAGATGTCCTTTTAAAATACGGAATGGAAATAAAACAAATGATTCTTTGATTGCAAATGTTGCGTTAGGGATTCCTTCGACAGGCTCTGGATAAATTCCGCGAAAATCCTTTTCTTTTTAGAAAAGATTGCAGCCCTTCAGCTTCGCTCAGGATAAACTCCAAGCCCGCCCCTTTCTTTTTTAAGAAAGGGGAACG
>JAVHPR010000061.1:0-6125 GCA_036170695.1 Bacteroidia bacterium | reverse complement strand
TGACCTTTTCTTGAATTTTTGTTTCTTTTTGTTCAAGCAAAAAGAAAAAATGCTACTTGTTTGCTGTAATTTTTAATTTTTTTTGTAATTTTCAAAGAGCTTTAAATTTTTTTTAATTGTTTACCTGCGGGCTGTCAGTCTGAGCTTGTCGAAGACCTTGGGGAGCCATTTATGTTTGAAAGTTCCATAACCTAATAACATTGCCGTATGGTTTGGAATAAAAACATTACGGGATATTTGTCGTGCACCATCACAAATAGGTCTTGACTATTTTCTCAATTTTTAAAAACCCTACTCTTTTATAAAGGACTTGTTATTAGTACCTGTCCTTAAAGCAATCTTAACTAAATAGGTGCCTTTTCTAAACTGGCTGGTATTTATAGATATTACTTTCTGAATTCCTTTGTACACATCTGATTTTAACACAACCCTACCCGAAACATCTGTTATTTCGATGTATTCAACAGGATTGGCATTGTTTAAACTTAGAATATTAATAACATCTTTAGCTGGATTTGGGTATACTACCACCTGATTATCAATAGAAGAATATTCCGATATCCCTGTAACAGTATTGTTTGCTGAAAGTATCCATAACTCAGGGTCGAACTGTACACTTATAATAGGGAAATTAATTGTTGCTGCAAAGTTTTGTCCTGAATATTGATGATCAAAAACAATGGTGGTGTCCTTGTTTTGCCCGACAAACCTCACCGGAATAGGCATTCCAAAAAAGGAAACAGAAGAATGAGAAGTGGTTTGATCCACCTTTAAGGAGATAGTATTTCCTGACTGACCCCAATATAAATGGTAAGAAGGAAACCCCTGGTTATAATACCATTGGTTAAAAAAATCAGTTAAATTTTGTCCTCCCGTGGTTTCTAAATGTGAAATTAAATTAGATGTACGGGCATAGCCTCCTGCTAATAGCGGATCGTTAAGGTAGTTTTTTATAGACTGAAAAAACAATGAGTCACCTAATTTCCAGCGAAGCATGTGCAACAAATATCCACCTTTTTCATAGGATAGTCGGCCATCAAATATTCGGCTAACAGAAGTGGTATCATCACACAAAACTGAACCATCAGGCCAGGATGTGATGCTGGCAATGGCATCTGCCTTCCAGCCCATCCATGTAGCTGGAAAAAACCGTTCTTCGGTTAAGCCTTCAAAATATGTTGCAAAGCCTTCATTCAGCCAGATATCCTGCCATCTACCACAGGTAACGAAGTCACCAAACCATTGATGCGCACATTCATGCGACATTAATGAGAAACCAAAATTTACAAGAAATGTCATTGTTTGATGTTCCATCCCACCGCCCCAGCCAAATTGAGCATGACCGTATTTCTCATTTGCAAAAGGATAAACAATAGTAAGGCTATCAAAAAACTTAATAATATTGATGATATCAGGTGTTGCTGACTGAGCGTTTGAAAGGTTTTCGGGATAAACATAATTCAACACTTCCAGCGAATCACCATTCGGCAAAGGCACAAAATCGGAATAAAACGAATAGTCCGTAATAGCTATCGCCACAAGGTAGGCAGCAATCGGATACTTTGTTTTCCAGTGAAAAACCTTGTTGCTGCCCGATTGAACCTCAGCAAGCAATAAGCCGTTACTTGCAACTCTATAAGCCTGAGGTGTGGTGACGATTATATCAACCGAATCAACCTTATCAGTTAGTGATTGTTTACATGGCCACCATTCCTTTGCTCCATACGGTTCTGATAAAGTCCAGATAATTGGAGTGCCATTGTGTGTTGACTGGATAAATGCACCAAAACCAGTATTTGGGGGAAATCCCTCGTAATAAACTGTTATGGAATCAATGGTGTTAATTGAAATAATACCAGGCAAATTGATTTGCAGAATATCCGCAGGCAAATGACTAAAGGATAACAGGGTGTTATGATATTTAACAGAATCTACATGAAGAGAGTCGGACAAATCAAATTCAATTTGACTGAAGCCTGTCACAGTGGGCTTAAAATAGGACGTGATAGCTCCTTTAATATAATAAACTGCCGGATCCACTTCCCACTCACAACGGTGATACTTTAAATCATAATTATCGTAAGCTCCCGATAAAACAGATCTGAATTTTGCCGCATGAGCTTTTTGTTCCATCAGAGGAATATTTACTGCATGGGTGTTGTTGTTTTGTGCTTTCGAAAAAATTGAGGCACAAAACAGAATTATTACGAATTGTATTTTCATTGGATTTTTTTTCTTCAATAAAGATAAGAAAATATAAGATGAAAATGAATTATTTTCCTGAATAAGTGCTCAATCTGTTACCATCAACCAGAAACAAGTTACTTGCAATTTTGTCGGCAAACAATTTCCCTTTATCCGTTAAAAATAATTTTTCACCTTCAACCTTAATTTCTTCGGCATTAATATGTTTTTCAACCTCAGCCAAACAGTATGATAAATAATCCTTACCAAAATGTTCTTCTATATATTCCAAATCAGTACCCCACATGGTACGTAGTGAAGTTAAAACATACTCATTGTAATGCTGTGCCTTAGTCAATATTTCTTCCTCAAAAGGTATTTTATTTTTTTCAAGCGATTGAATGTATAAGGCGTTATTTGAAATATTCCACTGACGACTATTGCCATTATAGGAATGGGCAGAAGGGCCCAACCCCAGGTAGTTTTCTTTTAACCAATAATTACTGTTGTGCTGTGAGAAATAATTGTCTTTGCAGAAGTTGGAAATCTCATATTGAATAAAATTATTTTTTCGCATTTCGTCCAACATAATCTCAAACTGTTCAGCACTTTGTTGCTCATCTAAATTTTTAATTTTCCCCGCTTTTACTAAATGTGCAAGGGCTGTTTTAGGCTCTAATGTGAGGCAATATGACGAAATGTGCTTCACTTCCAAATCAAATGCCGTTTGTAAATTATGTTTCCATTTTTCATTTGTCAGCGTTGGAATACCGTAAATCAAATCAATGGTGATGTTCTCAAACCCTTTGTCCTGCGAAGCTTTTACAGCTGATAATGCCTCCTGAGAATTATGTACACGATTCATCAACTTTAAATCCTCATCGTAGAAGCTTTGAATGCCAATACTCAAACGGTTGACAGGGGTATCTTTTAATTCCTTTATTTTTTTTGATGTTAAATCATCCGGGTTAGCTTCCAGTGTTATTTCGGCATCTTCGCTAATTTCAAAATGTTTATGCAGCGTTTCAAAAATAGTCATCAATTCCGACTGAGAAAGCAAGGAAGGTGTACCTCCGCCAAAATAAACCGACTTCACTCCTCCCCTCTTTCCATTTGGAGAAGAAGGAGAAGACGAAAAACTGAGGTACTCTTTTTGTAAGTCAATTTCTTTTTTTAGCGCATTCAAAAAAGAGTCTTTATTTTTCAGAGAAGTTGAAAAATGAAAATCACAATAATGACAAGCCTGTTTGCAAAAAGGAATATGAATATAAATACCTGACATTATTTCAATTTTATAATTTCCTACCGGCAATTCTTTAAATTGCTTTTGATTTGCGAAGGTAATATTTTTGTTGTTCTATAGATGCTGTGGGCTATAATCTATTGTTAATGTGAATCAATGTTGACTTTTCTCAAATCGATTGTTGTCACCCTGAGCCTGTCGAAGGGTGTGCGAGGACTTGCCCACATACTTCGACAGGCTCAGCATGACCAAACGTACACAACATTTATTTCTATTCCTTGTTGGAATTATCAGTCGCACATACAAATTATATGATTGACGAAACTGACAATACAATATTACACTTGTTTTTACGTTTATTGCTGGTTTAAATAATATAGAACACCTTTCATTATCATTCATCTTCTAAATATACATCTCATGAAAAAATCGAAAATACTATTCACTGCAATTGCCTGTCTGGCAATTGCAACCTCATTTTGCCAAAATGATATCAAGCCCCAAAACGACAAGCCAACAAAAAGCAAATTAAGAGTTGCGGATGCCAGTGTTTTTATGGGTGCAATTTTTCAAATAACACCAATGGGTACATTGACGGACTTTCAAAAGACAAATCCCACTTCGGTACTATTAAAAGAAAATATGGATGGATTTTCGTCTTCCAAAAGAATGGTGAATGGGATGGGGGGCGGCACATTTAATGCAAACCTTGGATTAAATCTGGGAAATGATGAAAATACAAACAATTCGGTTTCACAATTTCGGATAGGATTTTCATATTTTGGAGTCAATATGTCCAATAGCGTTTCTAAAACCGATAGAAAACCTTACGATACTCTTACTTCGAGCCAAACCGGGCAAACCTGGTATTCCGATTCAGTAACTCAGCGCAGCTATTCAATGGACTATAAATCTCAACAGATCAGAATTGATGTTTCCCTAATTTATAGAACGAACCCTGCTGCCCGATGGTCATTATATGGAGGAATAGGGATGGATGCAGGAGGTGCGGTATTTACCTACACAGATATTAATTATTACGAATACACAACTATTGAGTCAGGAATTTATACATCAAACTCGTCAAACTCTAACAATAGTAAAAATCGGTCAGAAAGAATTGTAAATAATAACGGATACGGCTATTCAGTTTATTTACCGATTGGAATGGATTTTAGAGTTGGTTCGAAAAGCGAGTTTTTTAAACAACTTCATCTTTTTTATGAATTCCGCCCTTTTATAAATTATATGAATATACCTTTATTAGGGAGTATGTCGGGTGTTGGCGCAAAAATGGGATTTGGAGTAAGAGTTACAATTTAATTTTTTTTGTCTTAAGATATCTCAGAACCCTATTTTTCTATTTCCCTGTTTTTAAATGGTTGACTTACCAAAAAAACCCCAATTAGTATAAGGATTCCGGAAACAAGTTTTCGCGTATCCAATTCATCGTTATGGTAATAGAATACGGCAATCAGAGTAGCAATAAACGGTTGCAGATAAATATAAATGCTCACCACCGCAGGGCTCAATGCTTTCAGTGCATACGTGTTTAAAGCATAGGCAAAAAAGGTGCTGCCGATAACAACAAAAAGTATATCTCGCCAGACAGCTATTGGCATGGCTACCCAATCTATTTGTTTAAATTCTCCAAATCCAAAAGGTAAAACAAAAATAAATCCGAATAAAAACACCCATTTTACAATCGTAAATGTGTTATATTTCTTCATTAGGGGCATAACTAACACTAAGTATAAAGCCCATGCCGAGGAGTTTATCAATATCATAGTATCTCCTGAAATTGTTTCTGATCCAAAAGAAAATGTTTTGTTAAACAGTAGTAATAACAATGCCCCTGCCACACCAAAAGCAATACCTGCAATTTTACTGATTGAAATTTTTTCCTTTAATACAATTGCTGCAATAAACAATACAATAATTGGGTTGGACACCATTATAATGGAGGCATTGATAGGTAAGGTCAGGCTCAAACCTTTTAAAAAAAGCATTTGATTAATAGCTACTCCACAGGCGGCTAATAATGCCATACGAGGCAAATCTTTTCTGTCAACCTTTTCTTTGATGAATAAAGCACATATTATCCAAAACAATACTAATGAACAACCAACGCGCATCACAACAAACGCGAATGGCTGAACATAAGCCGGCATGACTTCTTTGGCGATGGAAAAATTAGCGCCATAAATAATATTTACAGCTAATAATGCTAAATGTGCCCGAATTGTTTTGTTCACCTTCTTAAAAATTGCGGATTGCGGATTAACAAAATTTCGGAGTTTTCTATTCTACAGTGCTAAGTCTAATCATATTAGTTTTTCCTTTTTCATTCAGCGGGGCGCTGGCAATATTGATTATAAAATCATTTAATTTTATAAAACCATTTTTCTTCAGGATAAATTTAATATCTGCAATAGTGTGATCCGTGCTGATATTTTTATCATAATAAAAACCCTGAACGCCCCAGACCAAATTTAAGGTAGTAAGAATCTGGTAATTGTCGGTGAAAACAAAAATGTTGGATTTCGGGCGATGGCTTGCTAATTTAAAAGCTGTATATCCCGAATGTGTCATTGCTATGATAGCTGAAGCTTTGCTGCGCTGAGCCATTTTAGATGCAGTATAACAAATAGAGTCTGAAATAAAGCGCTCGTTGTTCAAGTTTACATCCGGTGCAGCG
>JAVHPR010000060.1:0-24939 GCA_036170695.1 Bacteroidia bacterium | reverse complement strand
TAAGGAGCTAAGATACTATTTTTTTACATGTCTAAAGCAGATAAGCAATTAATAAAAAATGGGATGAAAAAAGAACAACGTTTTCAAATGCTAAGTCAGACCGCTAAAGAACAATTGGCATCTTTAAATAAAGTAGATTTTTTTAAAACATTAAAATATACATCAGATAGTGTTTATGTTGATGCAATAAAAATTAACACACCACTTTTAGCTCAAAAAGCAGTAGAGGAAACAAAATTATCAAAATTTAATAAAAACATAAAAATAGCATTAGGCATTAATCCAAAGGATAAAAAATAATTCAAAATATTACAGCTCGTTTTTGGACGTTTAATAGTGGGATTTATCTTGTCGGGTAAATACAACTATTCGTTTGTATTCGCTCTTTCAAATCTTCAAATGTTATCCTTAACGCCATGTGCTTTCCCGATAAGGGATAAAGATGTAATAATCATCTTTGAGGCTAATCATTTATTTGAAAATCAATCACCTTCCTTTTAGTGAATCGCAACCTTATTTATTAGTTAGTGTAAACTTGTATGTAGTTACCAAAACCTCAACCACACAACCGACAACAAGCGGTTACAAATAACTATATCCGCATATAAACATTTAAGAACCGAATCGGGAATCCAAACCTCCACACCTTTGCATCGTCAAAAACAACAAACCGTTTATTGATGAAAAATTAAAACAGTATAAATAATTAAAAAAAACAAAACAACATGAACACATTACGCAACAAAGTACAATTGATCGGAAATTTAGGAATGAACCCGGAAATCAAAACATTAGATGGTGGAAAAAAACTTGCCAAAATGAGTATCGCCACCAATGAATCATACAAAAACGCGAAAGGCGAACTTGTAAAAGAAACACAATGGCATAACTTAATTGCCTGGGGAAAAACCGCAGATATTATTGAAAAATATCTAAAAAAAGGTAGCGAAGTGGCTATTGAGGGCAAACTCATTAACAGCAATTATACCGACAAAGAAGGAGTAAAACGATATGCTACCGAAATTCAGGTTAGCGAATTGCTGATGCTGGGAGGAAAAGAATAAACCGAATTAAAAGTTTCTGAAATAGAAAAGCCCTCAATAATGATTGGGGGCTTTTCGTGTTTTACGAAGTTTTACTCCCCGAAATATTCTTTCAGGGTAAATATTTCTTTCAGGCGGATTCCTTTTTCTGTGCGCTGAACGGTGCAACACTCATTTACTATATCGTGTTCAAAAAACAAAATGTATTCTTCATCAGCAGCACGATTCATAAAAACTTCCTTTTCAGCAAGTGTAAGCAAGGGGCGAGTATCGTAACTCATAACGTAAGGCAGTGGAATATGCCCGGTTGATGGTAAAAAATCAGACATATAAACAATCGTTTTTCCTTTATATTTGATGTGAGGAATCATCATCGCATCGGTATGACCTCTGGTAATCATTACGGAAATATTGTCGCCTAATTGTTTACTCAAACTAAATTCATTAGTTCCCCTTTCCCCTCCCACAATGCCGCCATCAATAAATTTCAATTGTCCGCTTTCCATGATTGGCAAAATGTTTTCTTTAATGAAACTTGGTTTTTCGCGGGCATTAGGATTAATAGCCCACTCCCATTGCTCTGCATGACTCCAGTAAGTAGCATTTTTAAATACAGTTTCAAACGTATTCAACTCCTTCTTGTATATAACGCCACCTCCGCAATGATCAAAATGCAAATGCGTCATAAACATATCGGTAACATCATCAGCATGGAAACCGGCAGATTTTATTGAGTTTTCCAGGGTATCAGTCCCAAATAAAAAATAATGACTGTAAAATTTAGCATCTTGTTTGTTACCCAAACCATTATCAATTAATATAAGACGATTTCCGTCTTCAATCAACAAACAACGCATTGCCCAGTTGCACATATTAATTTCATCAGCAGGATTTGTTTTACTCCACAGCATTTTGGGGACCACGCCGAACATAGCGCCACCATCCAATTTAAAATTTCCTGTATTTATTACGTGTAATTTCATTTTATCAATTTTTCAATTAAACAATTTTGCAGTAGGCAATTTTTAAGTTCATAATTTTATCAGTTCGGAACAATTGCCTACTGATAAATTGCCTATTGCTTTTCTTCGCCAAAAGCAAGCGCACAGCCATTGTATGATTTGCCGTTTAATATTACCTGCGATTTATAACTATATTTCCTTTCGCTCATGCCATCACTGCATTTTTCATTGGTAATTGTAATTTTAATTTTGTTATTACCAGCCTTGTCTTCGGCTGCATATAGTGTTGCACCTTCCCTTATTTCGGCTTTTGAAAAAATGAAGTGATAGAACTTTGGAATCATCGGATCATAAAAATCAATCAGGTTTTCTTTTTCCGAAATCTGAATTTGCCAAAAAGGTTCATTTCCCATACACCAATAATCATAAGGGATATGGGAGTTGAAAGCGTTTTTCATTTCCATTGAAACCCGTTCAATACTATAAATACGGAAACCTGTATTTGTTGGGAAAGAATCAGCAACGCCACTAAAATCCAAGTTAACCGTTTGGGTAGGATAAGAAGTTGGAAGAATTTTGTTGTACAAACTATCTAATTTTTTTTGAACACTGTCAGAAAAAGTATAGAGCTCCGAATTTTCTGCATTTTTAAACTGCCCAGGAATATAAACACCTTTATACTCCCTCATCTTTTTAAGCAAATGAACAGGAGTTTCTAATGAATCTTTGCTGGCAACTGCTTCATTATTGCCTGGATTGGGTGAACAAGAAAATAATAGAAAAACGGAGCAAAAAAGTATAATTATTTTTTTCATACATATAAATTGAGCTCCCTTGCGCGTCCTACAAATTCCACTAATTTCATAATTTAAGAAGCCATCGCACATATTTCGACAGGCTCAATATGACTCGCGCGCCGTCAGTCTAAGCCTGTCGAAGTATGTGGGCAGCCCATCGCACACCCTTCGACAGGCTCAGGGTGACAGCACGCTTTTTTGTTTTATCCAACCCTTGATCCACAATCCACAATATAATTAACTGTATTTGGTTTTCCAATTATTATAATCAACCTTTTCAATTTGTTTTAAGATATTTTTAATAGCTCCGGCCCAATAATTTCTCATTCCCACACCCACAACCTTACCACTTACTTTTTCACAAAGAAGGACTTTTTTTGTTGCGATATCAAAAAAAGTTACATAAACATCGGCAGCTTCAGCTCCTTTATTAAAATTTTCGACGATAAAAACCAGTCCATACCCTTCTTTTTTATCACCCGTTTTGTATTTTTTTACCATCTCATCAATGTCACTCTTTTCAATTTTCCCCGGATTAAAACTCATGCAGTTTTCTATATTCAGATCACTGTTTGCCAGATTTACAGGTGCAACATCGTTATAAACACTGAATTTCTTAAAGGCTTTTTTAAGATCAAATTTCTGAGCTTCCTTTAAAATTAGTGCATTCCATTCGGGGATCCATTTATTACGCATATCAGAACCTGATGCCGGACTTGCACCCATGCCCTGATCAAACTGTCCAACAAATTTTGCCTTTGTAAAATCTAAACCGTACCAAACAATTTCTTTAGCGGTAAAAATTCCATTTACGTTTTGTGCATTCACGCTGCCTATTGCAGTAATGACTCCCAATGTTAAAATAATTATCTTTTTCATGTTTTTAAAACTTATTATATAGTGTAAATTGCTAAACTGTAGTGTTAATAATTAAAATGCCCTTATCGCACGGAAAGCGGGCAGGGAATTTTTGTTACCATAGTCCTGAGCGCCACTGCGGAAATTCTGTCCCCATGCATAATTGATACCATATTCGGTAGAAGTCCAATAGGAGAGGTTATCAAAACCTCCCACTACGCCCTTTTTCGAACGCAATAAATCAAGTTCATCTTTCGATGGCAAAAACCAGTCACTGAAACCGTTGAGCACCAATTGGTCACATATGCTTGCTGCATATACTCCTTTTCCTTGTGACTCAACAATGGCTGTTGTGTTTGCTTGTCCAGTCCCTACTGCTGTTCCAGAAGCTTTGGTGATAATAAAATTACCATTATACCATTTTGCTTTTTTCTGATCTTTTTCAGAAGCTATTAAACCATGCTGTCCGGTACTATCAACATAAAAAACCACACCGCCGCCAAAACGCTCACCTACTTTATGCGTATTTGCTTGTTGCAAGCCACTTACAGAAGCAGGATGACTTGTTAATTTAAAACAAGGAATAGAGTTATTGCTCATTGAAAAAGCAAACAGACTGATTATCAGGATTATCTTCATTACTCAAATATTAACATTTCCACACGTCTGTTTTTCTGACGACCGTCTTCCGTTTTATTATCGGCAATTGGTCTGGATGAACCGAACCACTCAACTTTAAACCTGTCTTCGGTAATGCCTTTGCTTACAAGGTATTTTTTAACTGCCACAGAACGTTTTTCTGATAGCTTTAAATTAACTACGACATTGCCTTTATCATCAGTATGTCCCGAAATTTTTAATTTCCAACCAGGTTTTTTAGCCATTAAGCCTGCCAACTCATCAAGAGAAGCGAATGACACCTCTTTAATAATATCCTTTGCAGAAGCAAATTCGAGATTATTAAACGCTTTTTTAAGTACCTCTGCTTCTTTTTGATCTAAAACTACAGCTACTTCGGCTGGCTTCGGCACTATAACAAAATGGAAGATTTTTTCAGAAGGCACTCTTACCGCTTTTCTCGATTCCCCTCCCATAAAAATTGCAACTTCATTAATACCATCGGTATTTTCACCATCCAGTTTAAATTTCATGTTTTCATTAAAAGGAATGCTCTCAAAAGGGTAGCTGCCATCTGTTCCACGCGAAGCTGTATTTAATGTATTCCCAAGAGAATCAATTAACAATAATTTTGCATCAGGGCAACCTTTATTGCTAACAGAACCTGGCTTATCAGGACACAAATCCAATTTGTCTTCAACGCCATCGCCATCCTTATCAGGGCAGCCTTTAAACGCTGCCAGGCCGGCAACATCAGGACAAGCATCTTCTTTATCCATTACATCGTCACCATCTTTATCGGGGCAACCTTTAAATTTAGCCAACCCTTTTTCATCCGGACAGGCATCTTCACTATCCGTAACGCCATCGCCATCTTTATCAGGGCAACCTTTTAATTCCACTAATCCTGCAATATCCGGGCAGGCATCATCTTTATCAATTACACCGTCACCATCTTTATCGGGGCAACCGTTTAATTTAACCAAACCGGCATCATCAGGGCATACATCATCTTTATCGGCAACGCCATCTTTATCTTTATCAGGGCAACCTTTCAATTCCACTAATCCGGGTACATCCGGACAGTCATCTTTTTTATCCGACACCCCATCTTTATCTTTATCATTTTCTTTTCTGCCAAATATGAGATTAATACCAAAATGAAGATGGACATTTTTTGAATTTTGAGGGAAAAACACTCCTAAAACATTGTCATTTACAATATACAATTGAACCGGGCCACCATTGATTGCAAGCCCCAAACCAAAATTATTATAACTGCGGTTATATATGGAATAGGTAGCTGAAAAATTGAACCACCTTCCTACTCTTTGATTGTATGACAATGCAAGACCGGGATGAATAGATTTGTCAAATATCTGTGAATACAGAAGGAGACCAGCATTATTTTTTTCTGAAAAATTATAATTCGCGCTTAAATAAATTTGAGTAGATAGCTTTGTTTTATATTCGTTGTGAAGAGTATTTACTTTAAAAATTTCAGTCAGGGTATCTACAATCACGTCCCCAGGGCTAGTTGTAGAGTCACTGTTAAATACCTGGTTCAGGTCTAAACCCTGAAAGGTAAAACTTCCGTTAGGATTATTACTTACATAATTGATGACTCCCTGTTTCCATTTAATAAAGCCCAAATCAATTAAACTTGCCGAAAAGGTTAACTTATTATTAAGTTTATACACTCCTCCGATATCAATTCCCATTCCTTTGTTTTTCTTTTTAAAAAGATAATCCATCACATTTATATCTGACGTTGAGGCACTATCTAAACCGGAAGTATTTACCTTGATATTGGATCTTGCAGTAACAGAAAAGTCGTTAGGGTTAGTAGTGAGAGACACATCAGCATTTTCTGTCCATACATTTTCCATACCATAAAGATATTTCAACTTAAGACCTATATTAAGCTTATCTGTTATTTCTCTAGTAAATCCTAAAGCATATTCGCGATAATGGATAAAATTTACTCCAAAATTAAATTTTACTTCCTGACCTAAAAGACCGCCATTTCCTTTCCAGATAAATTCCATAAAATTTTTGGGGTAACGAAACTGAACGTTTATTTTTTCAGTGGCATTAAAGCTGATATAATTCTTTTTAATCCTGAAACCGAATGAAAGGAGGTCTGGCTGAAAGGCGGTAGTAATATAATTATTTTCGGAAAGCTTACTTAGCATATTTCCATAATCAACGGAAAGAGAGTCTCCTGAACGTTTTATAAGATCAGAATATTTAAAACCGCTATTGCTCAAATTAAAATATTCAGAAGAAATAACAGGTAATCCCAAGTTAATACTGCTAAACGGCATAAATGCCGGATTTGTATACATTCGCTGAGGTACCATTTCCATATTGTACAGGGTCAAGTCTTGCTGCGCAAATGCTTTATAATTAGTTAACAGAACACTTAATATTAATAGGGAGGAGAATGTTTTTTTCATACTATAAAATTTAAAATTATAAATTTTTTAAAGTTTAATCCAGAATTTGATGAACTATGTTTTTTTGTTTTGTACAGCAAACAGACCTTGATTTTTAACCTTGGAACTATTTTCAACTAAAATTTTGCATGCACCTGCACCTGCAGTCCCAGCTTGACATCTATGTTATAATCCGAATAAATTTTAACATTAGTTGTACCACCATTGGTGGTATTAGCTATTGCTTTTATCAAAAGGAATTTTGAGGGTTTCATATTCTCTAACCTTGTTTTGGTCAGTGTTGCATCAAAGATAGTTGACGTCGGGGAGGTTACTTTTCCGGTAGCTGTATTTACAATTCCTGATTTTAATATCAATTGATTCGGACTAACTAAAGAGTCGAGTTTTGTGTAAAGACTGTCAACAAAATAAATCTGAAGATCAACATCAAAGGGGAAACCATTAGAATTAAAAGTTCTGACTAATGCCGACTCAACTTCATTTGGTATTGTATTGCTAAACTCAAAAGGGATAGTATCCTGAAGTACAAAATTTGTGGCTGTCCCCCATAAAGGCAATTCAACTTCCATATCAGTTTTAAGGCTGCTGGTGTCAAGCACAAAATTATTATGGGTACTTCCACCGGCAGGATTAGTTTGTGAAGCAAGCTGGTAAATTAAATATTGGGGCGTATTGTTAATGACGCTGGCAAAGGTACTATTGGTATTATTTAAGGTAAAAGAATCGGTAAGCACCTGCCCTATCTGACTAAAGTTAGGGCTAAGAATTGGAAGAGGATTAGGGGCGCCGGTAATTGCATAGGTTGTGCTTGGCGGAGTAAAGCCATCAAACTGAGAAATAGTGGCATTAATAGGTACCCCATAAGAATTAGAAATAATAAATTTTATTCGTGGATCATACAATGAGAAAGTTCCGGCTCCCAATACATTTTTAAAAATGCTTATATCAACAGAATCCGCGCCAGGTGTCAAAGACATTTGCCCGATATCCCCGAAAATTTTTCCAAAAGTCATATTACTTAAAGATTGAGTAAGGGTAATCATTTCGGAAGACAAAATAGGGGCTCCTGAACCCGAAAGTGTTACCTCAAAATTTACGGGGAACTCATTAAAAGCCGTTCCCCCATTAGTCATATCAAAGTTGTAGCCGGCCAAATCGTATGTTGCATTTGACAAAACAGGAACGGTACCCGTATAAGTAAATGGAATAATTTTAGAAAATCCGGCTCCATTCTTTTTGGCATTAGGAATCATTATTTTTATCTGCCCACTGTATTTTATGTCGGAGCTAAAAGCGAGGGCCAGACTCCCTGTTTTAAATGTAACCGAATCTATTTTAGGCCCATTTACACCAGAATCAAACGTTACGGTCTGGCTGTATGGAAGGGTGATGGTTCCTGCAAACGAAAAAGCGGAAATTTCCCCCGGAGTGAGAGCCGTTGAAAACGGTGGAGGGGTTTGGTTGGGGATAGTAATTAGTTCAGAAGCTTTAAGTGAAAACAAATTACTTTTATAAACCAATGTGCAGAAATTATCACTGCCCACTACAACCATCCCGCCTGTTTTCAGCAAATCGCCAATGGTAAGTGAAGAATATACCAAGGGAACGGCAAGGTTAGGATTCCATTCCGTTTTTGTGAGTTTGTTTAACTCAAAATAATCTTTCACACATGAGGATTGTGTGGAAATCAGGACTGCAAGAAGAAGACCAGATGCAATCAGTTTTGTTAATCTTGTAATTTTAAATATTTTCATAATGATCAAATTTTAAGGAGAATAGAATACAAAATTATTAAATAATCAATGTGTCAAACTAAATATTTAAACTATTTTTCACATGATATTCATCACCTTTTTTTTATCAGATTTATTATAACTTCACGGCTTAATTATTTTTTTGAATCTATTATCTAAATACTTTATAAAAATGGAATACAGAATTGAAAAAGACACTATGGGTGAGGTAAAAGTACCTGCCACAAAATATTGGGGAGCGCAAACAGAACGCTCACGCAATAATTTTAAAATCGGACCGGAAGCGTCCATGCCTAAAGAAATAATTTATGCCTTTGGGTATTTGAAAAAGGCAGCAGCAATGGCAAACCAGGATTTAGGGGTTTTAGCCGCTGATAAAAGAGACATCATCGCAAAAGTGTGTGATGAAATAGTTGCCGGGAAATTAGATAGTGAATTTCCATTAGTTATCTGGCAAACAGGTTCGGGAACACAATCAAATATGAATGTGAATGAAGTGGTTGCAAACCGCGCTCATGTGTTGTTGGGAAATAAATTAGGTGAAGGAAAAACATTCATCCATCCTAATGATGATGTGAACAAGTCCCAATCATCCAACGATACTTACCCAACAGCAATGCATATTGCGGCATACAAGCAAGTAGCTGAAATAACTATTCCCGGAATGCTGAAGTTGAGGGACACCTTGCAAAAAAAATCAGAGGACTTCAAAAATATTGTAAAAACCGGGCGTACGCATTTTATGGATGCTACACCATTAACACTTGGGCAGGAATTTTCGGGATACAAACAACAAATTACTAACAGTGTTCGTGCTCTTAAAAATGCATTGGAAGTAGTACGTGAATTGGCATTGGGCGGAACAGCTGTTGGAACAGGATTAAATACTCCGGAAGGATATGATGTTTTGGTCGCAAAAAAAATTGCTGAACTTACCGGCTTGCCATTTATTACTGCACCAAATAAATTTGAAGCCCTGGCAGCGCATGATGCAATGGTTGAATTATCGGGTGCTTTGAAACGTTCGGCAGTAGCATTAATGAAAATAGCAAATGATGTTCGTATGTTAAGTTCCGGCCCACGTTGTGGAATCGGTGAAATTATTATTCCGGATAACGAACCGGGATCGTCCATTATGCCAGGTAAAGTAAACCCTACCCAGCCTGAAGCGCTCACCATGGTATGCGCCCAGGTGATGGGAAATGATGTAGCGGTTTCGATAGGTGGTTCAAACGGGCATTTCGAATTGAATGTATTTAAACCACTGATTGCAGCAAATGTTTTGCAATCGGCACGTTTGTTAGGCGATGCCTGCGTTTCCTTCAACGACAATTGTGTTGTGGGTATTGAACCTAATTTACCAATACTGAAAAAACACCTTGAGAATTCATTAATGTTGGTAACTGCACTAAACCCTCACATCGGCTACGAAAATGCTGCTAAAATTGCAAAAACCGCCCACAAAGGGAACAAAACCTTACGTGAAGCATCGGTCGAACTCGGTTTATTGACCAGTGAACAATTTGATGAATGGGTGAAACCGGAAGAAATGTGCGGCTCCCTAAAACACGCATAGTCGATTAGTCAACCCCAAGTTAATTTGCTAAAATAGCATGTTCATTTTAGGGTAAATCTGAAAATAAAAAAAGCCGAATCCTGATAGTTTATTCTTGAACTATCAGGATTTGTTTATTTTAAAAACATTGCTGCTTATGATTTTTCAAACTTCTCGTACGAGTCAAAAAATGTTCACAAAAAAATGGAAATTTTTAAATACATTTCGGAACCATATTCTTTCGTTCCGAGCATCACATTCGCATCACTCAAAAAGTAATGACCCCCTTTACTTTTTTACACGTAAATGAATAAAATATAAACCATGACAAAACTTTTTACACTAGTAGCAATTATTTTTTTTCTTTCCAAGACACAAGCCCAACTTCAATACCATCAGGTATTGCCTTCATCTACAGATACGGCTATTGCAACTTTTACCAGTCCCTCATCCAATGAATATCATACCGCATTTTATAATCCAGACGTTGTACACAAAAATTTATTATTTGTGTTTCTCCCCGGCACAGGAGGCATCCCTAAAGGTTATGACCGAATTGACTCATTGGCCGCAAATATGGGTTATAATTCAATTGGCTTAATGTATCCTAATTCCCCTTCTGTAGGTTCATTATGCGGAGGAAGCAGCGATAGTTTATGTTTTGAAAATGTAAGACTAGAAATCATTGATGGGATTGACCATTCATCCATAGTGACCGTAGATACCACAAACTGCATTGAACATCGTCTCGTAAAACTTCTTAAGTACTTGCAAAACAATTTTCCATCCGAAAACTGGGCACAATTTGTTGACATAAACAATCATATTCTCTGGAATAAAATTGTTATCTCCGGTCATTCACAAGGTGGTGGACATGCTGGTATCATTGCAAAACACCATCAGGTAAGAAGAGTCGTATTTTTCGCTTCGCCCAAAGATTACAATCAATATTATAATAAGCAGGCCGCATGGTTTAGCGGCCCTCACCAAACCCCCGCTATTGACTATTACGGATTTTCGCACAGTGGCGATTTCACAGGCAGTACCCCAGTGCAACAGTTAGCTTGTTATCATTTATTTGGAATGAATTCGTTTGGTCCTTTGGTGAATGTAGATACGTCTATATTTCCGTATAACAATTCCCATATCCTCACCTCCTCCGTTTCTTCTCTAAATGCACATGGATGCGTTGCTACAGACAATCAGATTATACTTGACATAAATAATATTCCTGTTTACCGTCCTGTTTGGTTTTATATGCTTGACATTCCAGTTATGTCAGGAAAAAATAATTATCCTGAAGAACTTAAATTGTTAGTTTATCCTAACCCCTTTTCAAATAAAATATCACTTACTAACACAGCTGGTTTTGAAAAATATACTTTACTAAATGTAGTTGGTCAAAGTATTTGGACAGGTAACAATATTGAACTACAAGACTTTTCAAACTTAACAGCCGGATTTTATTTTTTGAAAGTTGCTAATAAAAACGGAGCGCATTCTATTAAACTAATTAAACATTAACTGCATTTCCCTGAAAAAAATGCTTGCTCCAATATTAATACGATCTTTCATGTCTACTTTGCCCTTGAGCTAAAATTTAAAAATTGTATCATACCTTATGATATTTTATTCAGGCTTCGCCCAGAAAACAAATGGATTGTTAGTGCATTTAGGTTTATTAATTGCGGTTCTCGGAATAACACCTTTATATTCTAATGGCAACAATAAATTACTTTTACTTTCGCCCCCGCCAGTAACATAACATTGAAATGCATAAAGATTTTTTGCCATATAATTATACAGATATTCCTCCTTTACGGTTGATGCAATATGATTCCAATTAGCATCAGGATTAAGTATTAGGGGCATATTGTATATTAATCGTTCTCTAACCTCCGAAATACTAAGTAATTCGCCCTTCTCATTCATTACATAAGCATCATTTGTCGGGTCCATCCATAACCATTTGTTTAGTGTATTTGAGTAAACTGCGTTTATTGAATGACAATCAGAATCGGTTGAATCTTTTGGCAAACAAACAACCTGTCTCGATTTGAACCCCCTAGCCAGGTAACATTTATTTAAAACTCCAGCCAAAAGTCCACAATTCATTGCGCTATGTTCTTTTTTGCTTGTGGTCATCAAATCTAATGTGCTTTTACATTCGGGAATTTCTTTTGTGCCATCGTGCGGATAAGTATTATGTACCCAATGGAGCAGGTTTATTATCTGCGACACTTCATTTCCCGTTCCGGCAATAGAATCAAGCCTGAATATTTTTCTAATTTCGACCAAATCGGGAGCATTCATTGCCTCATAAGAAAATTTAATTATTTCTCTATTGTCATTATAATTATATTGGGCATCTTGTTGCAATATCGCTAAATTACTAAGAGCATAGGCTATTTGGGTTAATGCACTGTCTTTGTTATTCAATAAAATGATAAAATTATATTTTTCGTCGGGAGTAACATTAAAAGAAATGGAATCCAGATCTGTGTAAAATGTAACCGAGCTATTTTTGATTGAAGTGGTATATAAATCCGGTTTTAGTTCCGGTGAAATTGTCCAACATGCTTTATTGAATTTTTTCCCATCCCTGACATCTACAATTTTTGAAGTCGCTTTGATGACAGGTAATTTCTGCTGTGCAAACACTAGTTGACCAATGACAAATAGAAAAATTGCCGGAATTAATTTTAGTGACATTATATAAGACTTTGTTGGTAAGGAACGATAACACAAAGATCTAAAAACCCATTAAGCATTACAAGAAAAATAAAATTTTAATAACAAATGCAGTGCAATCTAAGAATATTCTGAATGGATTTTTTTGAAATAACATTTAATTGAAAACAGCCCAATAGATTCAAATTATCTTATTTTGCAACGAATCCTCAAGTGATTCTGTAAACAACTTAAGGTAATTTTATTCAGTATGACAATTAAAAGGAGCCCGAGTTTTTCTTCTCCAGGTTTTTATCATTCAATGAATAATTTAATACATTTGGCTACCCATAAAAAAGGCAAAACAATTAGATACAAAAACATTTCCCAAGCAATACAATATTGATCGTTTTTCGAGCCATCGAAAAGAACAAATACGCAAATTTATTGCCCCACTCCTTATTTTAATAAGCATGTTATTCCTTTTTGCATGCAACCACCAGAAAGAGCAAACACTCTCAAATACCCTTGCTCCCGGGATGACAGATGCCAAAGGATACCTTGTTCCAAAAGACAGTATTTCTCCTCCGGAAGTTAAAGCAGTAAAACAACCAACAATTGTAGCAGCTGGTATTCAAAAAGAGATTGCAACAAACACCAATATTTTGGCGGCTGGGGTGCCGAAAATAGTTTTAGCAGGTTTCACAAAAACATGCATCCCCGGAACCGACCAGTTTTCTCTTCCAAAAATATTTCCCGCAATTGATAGTTCTGTTCTAGCTGGCATTCCCGAAATAGTAATTGCTAAAGATGCGCATATAAATGATAACAACCCTCAAAACTTCAGTATCTATGGGAAATTACAAGGTTTAAAAAGCAACAAAATGAGTTGTATGCTTGAAGACAAAAAGGGGAACATTTGGTTCGGAACCTGGGGTGGCGGCGTCAGCAAATATGACGGGAAATCGTTTTCGAATTATGCTGCAAAAGAGGGGCTTAATATTACTGTTTTAAGTATGTTGGAGGACAAAAATGGTAATATCTGGTTCGGTACTGCTGCAGGAGGAGTTTGCAAATATGACGGGAAATTCTTCACCTATTTTGAAAACAATGCAAACTTTTCAAATTATGTTGTTTGGTCAATGTTAGAAGACAAAATTGGCAATATTTGGTTTGGCACTAATGGCGGAGGCGTTTACAAATATGACGGAATTGTTAAATCATTTACCCATTTTACAACAAAAGAAGGCTTATCTGAAAATACTGTTTGGTGCATGCTTCAGGACAAAAAAGGAAATATTTGGTTCGGGACTCATAACGGAGTAGTTTGCAAATATGACGGTCAAAGTTTTTCGCATCTTACTAAGAATGATGGAGGTGGTATAAATATAATAAGGTGCATGACTGAAGACAAAACAGGAAATATTTGGTTTGGTACTGATGGCTCCGGAGTTTGGAAATATGACGGGAACCGGGTTGAGGCAATTGAAAAAGGTGATAAGGACGCTATGCGAATACAGCAAGACATAAAAAACATTGATGGGAAACTTGTTAAATCTTTTACCTGTTTTACTGAAAAGGAAGGCTTCAATTCGGTTGTATTAAGCATGTTGGAAGATAAAACAGGGAATCTTTGGTTTGGTACTTATAACGCCGGAGTCTTCAAGTATGACGGAAATCGGGTTGAGGCAATTGAAAGAGGTGATAGAACCGCGCAGCTTACTCAACAAGATCTTAAAAAAATAAATGGGAAACCGGTTAAATGCTTCACACATTTTACCGATAAAGAGGGACTGTCAATCAATTATATTCCGAAAATATTGGAAGACAAAAACGGGTCCCTTTGGTTCGGCACTGATGGTGGAGGAGTAAACAAATATGAAGGAAAATCTTTTACGCATTATACGGCTAAAGAAGGACTGTCCACTAATAAAATATGCAGTATCTATAAGGACAAAAACGGGGATATTTGGTTTGGTGCCTTCGATGGAGGGGTAAACAAATTTGACGGAAAATCTTTTATTCATTTTTCCGATAAAGTAGGTTTATTTAATGATTATACTATGAGTATATTAGAAGACAAAAATGGAGATTTTTGGTTCAGCACTTTTCGCAGGGGTGTAAACAAATATGACGGAAAATCTTTTACACACTTTGCTTTAGAAGAAGTGATAGCAAATAATAATGTTAGTTGTTTGTTAGAAGATAATATTGGGAATATTTGGTTTGGCACGGCTGACGGAGCATTTAGCTATAATGGCAATCGGGTTGATGCAATTGAAAGAGGTGATAAAACAGCGCAACAAACACAACAAGATTTAAAAAAAATAAATGGGAAGTTTGTAAAATCCTACTCGCATTTTACAATTAAAAGCGGCTTATCCGCTAATTCGGTAAGTTGTATGTTAGAAGACCGAAATGGAAATATCTGGATCGGAACTACTAATGGCGGTGTAACAAAATATGCTTGTTCAGATAAAGAAGGAAACTCTTCCTTCACCCATTTTACAGAAAAAGAAGGATTAAGCAAGAACAACATTCTGTCAATATTTGAAGACAAAAAGGGAAATATCTGGTTCGGTACTTATGGCGGAGGAGTTTCAAAATACGATGGGAATAGAGTAGAGGCTATAGAAAAAGGGGAAATTGTTCCATTGACTGAACTGCAAGATCTGAAAAGAATAAATGGGAAACTTGTTAAATCATTTACAAATTATACTATAAAGGAAGGCTTATCTAGCAATGTTGTTCCGAGTATTATAGAAGATAAAAACGGGAACATTTGGTTGGGAACAACATTTGGTTTGTCTGAACTTATTCAAACCAGATTAGCTGAAACTCCTGACAAAATTAAATCCCGCACAGTACTTAAGAACAATGTCTTTATAAAAAACTACGGGTATGAAGATGGTTTTCTGGGTATTGGATGCCGTACTAATTCTATCTGCGAAGATAATAACGGAACTATTTGGATAGGTGCTGACGACAGGCTTACGGCCTACCATCCTGAAGGGGATAATCCGGATACGATTCCTCCAAACATCCAAATAACAAATGTTGAATTATTTAATGAAAACATTGACTGGGGGAATTTAGAACGTAATAAAGATACAAGTGTTGTTTTAGGAAATGGGGTAAGGGTTGGTAATTTTAAGTTTGATGGAACATCGAAATGGTACACCTTACCGGAGAATTTAAGTTTAGCCTACAATAATAATTATTTAACTTTTAAGTTTATCGGAATCACGCAAAAACAAAGTAAAAAAGTAAAATACCAATATAAATTGGAGGGCATCGATCAAAACTGGAGCGCCATCTCTACCAGAAATGAAGCACCTTATGGCAATTTACCACAAGGGAAATATACCTTTAAAGTTAAGGCAATGAACAGTGAAGGTTATTGGAGCAATGAATTTAATTACTCCTTTACTATTCGTCCCCCCTGGTGGAAAACCGTTTGGATGTATACCGTATACTGCATTTTATCAATTATGTCAATTGCCGGTATTGTATGGTGGAATGGTCGTCGTTTAAGGCGCAGGGCAATAGAGCTGATGGGAGAAGTTCGGAAAGCAACAAAAGAAATTGTTGCACAAAAGCACCTGGTTGAGGAAAAGCATAAAGAAATAACCGATAGTATTAATTATGCAGAACGCATACAACGGGCATTGCTGGCGAGCAAAATAACGTTAAATGAAAACTTACCGGATTATTTTATTTTATTTAAACCAAAAGATATTGTCAGTGGAGATTTTTATTGGGCTTCAAAACTGAACAACAATCATTTTGCTTTAGTAACAGCCGACAGCACAGGGCACGGCGTACCGGGAGCCATTATGAGCATATTAAATATTGCCTGTTTAAAAGAAGCGGTTACTCAAGGTTTGTCAAGCCCTGATAAAATATTGAATGAAACCAGAAGATTGATAATTGAAAATTTAAAAAACGATGGCAGTGCGGAAGGCGGAAAAGATGGGATGGATGGAAGTTTATTGAGTTTTGATTTTAAAAATAAAATATTGTACAGTGCCACCGCTAACAATCCAATTTGTGTGATAAGGAATATGCAATTAATTGAAATAAAAGCAGATCGCATGCCAATTGGTAAACACGATAAGGATAAAACACCTTTTACTTTGCATGCTTTGGATTTGCAAAAAGGAGACATAATTTACACATTAACTGATGGCTTTAGCGACCAGTTTGGCGGAATCAGCGGAAAAAAATTCATGTATAAACAATTGCAGGAACTATTGTTATCAATAAGTAATGAATCTATGAAAGTTCAAAAACAAAAACTAAATGATGTTTTTGATAAGTGGAAAGGTGATTTAGAACAAGTGGATGATGTTACTGTTATTGGGATTAGAATTTAATTATAATTTCAGATTTATGAAAAAACTTTTCTTCTATATCATTCTTAATTCTACATTCTTTTTGCTTAATTCTTTTTGCTATGCGCAAAATGCTAAAATTGATTCCCTTTTAATCCTTCTTAAAACCGACAAATCAGATACCAACAAAGTAAACCACCTCAATCAATTAACACGAGAATGTGAATTAAAAGGATATTTTGATAATGGATTAAATTACGGGAAAGACGCATTAGAACTATCTTCAAAATTGAATTGCAAAAAGGGAATTGCAAATGCAAGTAATAATGTCGGAAACATTCATTTGGCCCAAGGTAATTATTTTGATGCATTAAAAAATTATTTTGCTTCTTTAAAAATTAGATATGCCTTAGGCGAAAAACAAAGTATTGCCTCTTCTTATAATAATATCGGAAATGTTTATAACAATCAAGGCAATTATCAGGAGGCAATGAAAAATTACTTTGCTGCAATAAGGATATTCGAAGAAATTAAAGATAAACCGCACATTGCAATGGTCTATAACAACATCGGAAATATTTATTTATACCAAGGTAATTATTCTGATGCATTAAAAAAACACCTTTCTGCATTAAAGATAGAGGACGCTATTGCTGATAAACAAGGGATTGCAGATTCTTATAATAACATTGGAGCTATTTATATGCTTCAAAACAATTTTCCAGAGGCATTAAAAAATCACTTCGCTTCATTAAAGATGAGGGAAGACATCGGAGACAACTATGGCATCGCAACTTCTTACAATAATATCGGAATTGTTTATGAGAAAAGGAACAATTATTCAGACGCATTGAAAAATTATTTTTCCTCATTGAAAATATTTGAAGCATTAGGCGACAAAAAAAACATTGCAGCTTCTTATAATAATATTGCGATTGTTTATGGGCATCAAGGCAAAAGTCTAGAAGCATTAAAAAATCACTTTGCTTCGTTGAAAATAGAAGAAGAAATAGCTGACAACGCAGGCATTGCTAAATCTTACTTTAATATCGGAGTTTTTTTTATCAAACAAAAGAAATATAATGAGGCTGAGAAGTATCTAATTAAAGCAAAATCGCTTTCAAAAGAAATTGGGTATAAAGAATGTTCAAGAGATGTTTATGGTGCTTTAACAAGTTTAGATAGCGCTAATAGAAATTTTAAGGGAGCGTACGCAAACCACAAACTATACACTCTTTACCGCGACAGTTTGGATAATGAAGAAACACGCAAAAAAACCATTCAAACTCAAATGACCTATGATTTTGAGAAAAAAGAAGCGGTTGCTGATGCAGAACACAAAAAAGAATTAGAAAAACAACAAGCAATAGCCGAAGAGAAAAGCAGAAAACAGCGCTTGATTATTCTTTTTGTGATTTGTGGTTTATTATTAGTGCTTGTGTTTGCAGGTCTTATTTTCCGTTCCTTGCGCATTACTAAAAAGCAAAAGGAAATAATAGAAATTCAAAAGGAAAAAGTAGAAGTCCAGAATGAAGAAATAACAAACCAAAAACATTTAGTTGAAGAAAAGAATCATGAAATATCCAGTTCTATTTCTTATGCCAAACGTATACAACGTTCCTTCCTCACCGCACCGAGTCTTATTAAGCGCCACCTTCCTGATCATTTCATTTTATTCAAACCAAGAGATGTGGTATCAGGCGATTTTTACTGGATGCATCAAAAAGATGATTATTCTTATTTCTTTGTTGCCGATTGCACAGGCCATGGCATCCCCGGTGCATTTATGAGTCTTATTGGTATGGGAGTTTTAAATGAAATTGTATTTTCAAAAAACATATTTGATACAAATGACATCCTTAATGAACTTAGACGTATTGTTATTCTTGCAGTAAACCCTGAAGATGCAACCGAAGAAGGAAAAGACGGAATGGACCTGGTTTATTTGAGAATTCATCATCCGACAAAAGAACTGCAATATTCATCTGCAAATAATTCTTTTTACATATGCAGAAATGGTGAATTAATCGAATACAAGCCCGATAAGATGCCTGTTGGAAGCTTTGGAGAATATGAAAAACCATTCACTCAACATACTATTCAATTAGAAGAAGGGGACATCATTTACGGAATTACGGATGGATATGCTGACCAGTTTGGTGGTCCAAAAGGGAAAAAGTTTAAATACAAACAATTGGAAGATATTTTAGTAACCAATGCCAAACTGCCTATGCAGCACCAATCAGAAATATTGGAAGCCAGGTTTAACGAATGGAAAGGCGAATTGGAGCAGGTTGATGATGTTACAATAGTTGGCATCAGGGTTTAATCTTCCTTATGCTTTTTATCATCCAATAACTATTTTTTTATATTTGTTTCCTAATTCATGTCAGTAAAAAAATTTGGCAACAAAAACTAATACTTGCAAAACTTTTTTTTTCGCAGTTCTTTTGATATGCGGGTTATTCCTTTTTTCCTGCAGGCAACAACAAGAGCAACCACTTCCAAATACATTTGCACCAAAAGTTGTTGAAACAAAAGGATACACTGTACCTATAGGTAGCGTTATCAAACCAAAGGCAATACCCGCAGGAAAACCAAATATTATAAAAGTTGGCAAGCCCAAAGTAGTTCTTACAAACACAAATGTTTTTCCATTAGGAAAAGCAAAAATTATTTTAGAAGGAAAGCAAAGAGTAATTTTCCCTGGACAAGACACATTTTCTATTCCCAAAATTGTGCCGGCTATTGACAGCCCTTTTGTTGCCGGTTTACCCGAAGTTAAAGCAGCCAAAGAACCACATATCAACGATAATAATTCACAATTTTCGCTCATTTGGCAAACTCCAGGGCTTGAAAAACGCTGTAATAAGAAGTTTGCTGAAGGATAAAAACGGCAACCTCTGGTTTGGCACCTATGGTGGAGGTGTGACGAAATATGACGGAAAATCGTTTACGCATTTCACTGAAAAAGAAGGTTTAACAAATAATCATGTAATCAGTATTTTACAGGATGAAACCGGGAGCCTTTGGTTTGGAACGGATTTCGGAGGTGTATCAAAATACGACGGGAAAAACTTTACTAATTTCACTGAAAAAGAAGGTTTAAGCAATAATCGCGTTTCATGTATTTTAAAGGATAATAAAGGCAACATTTGGTTCGGCACGGATGGCGGAGTTTGTAAATACGATGGGAATCGTGTTGAAGCAATAAACAGGGGTGATAAGGTTTCGCAGGAAACACAACAAGATCTTAGGAGAATAAATGGGAAGCCTGTTAAAAGTTTTACGCACTTCACTAAAAATAATGGTTTATGCGATAACAATGTTTATAGCATTTTACAGGACAATAGTGGAAATCTATGGTTTGGAACCTTAAGCGGAGTTTGCAAATATGACGAACAAGCTACCTCCAGTGGAGGAATGAGCGGGACTGCGGGCAGGTTTACACAATTTACCAAAGAAGAAAACATAATGAATTATACAGTTTTGTCAATTTTGCAAGACAAAAATAAAAACCTGTGGTTTGGCACAGACGGCGGAGTGTTCAAGTACAATGGAAACGAAAAAACAGCTAAATATTTTACGCACTATACTGAAAAAGAAGGATTGAGCAATAATATTGTCAGGTCAATTTTACAGGATAAAGGAGGAAATATCTGGTTCGGTACTTATGGTGGCGGCTTATCTAAACTGAACACAAGTGAATTAAAAACAAATGACAACACCATCACTCGCTTTGCCGAAAAAGAGGGACTGAGCAGTAATTATGTTTTTAGTATTTTGAACGACGAAAGTGGAAACTTTTGGATTGGAACAGAAGTAGGACTGAACAAATATGATGGGAATTGCTTTACTCATTTTACAAAAAATGAAGGATTAAATAATAATACCATTTTGTCAATTTCTCAAGACAATAGTGGAAACCTATGGTTAGGCACCTATGGAGGAGGCGTATCTAAATACGATGGGAAAAGCTTTACTCATTTTACAAAAAACGAAGGCTTAAGCAACAATACGGTAGTATCTGTTTTACAGGATAATAACGAAAACTATTGGTTCGGAACTTTCGAAGGGGTAAATAAATACGATGGGAAAACCTTTACTCATTTTACCGAAAAAGAAGGATTAACTAATAACACCGTAAGGGCTATCTTACAAGACAAGAGCGGAACTTTCTGGTTCGGTACTTATGGAGGGGGAGTATCCAGATATGATGGGAAGTGCTTCACTAATTTCACTGAAAAAGAAGGCTTAAGCAATAACCGGGTTAATTGCATCTTTCAGGACAAAAGCGAAAATCTTTGGTTTGGAACTGATGGTGGAGGTGTGACAAAATATGAAGGGCTGCATTCCTCTACTGGAGGAATAAACAAGACTGATGGCACGTTTACTCATTTTACCGAAGAGGATGGTTTGAGCAATAATTTTGTTCTGGCAATTCAGGAGGACAATTGTGGAAACCTTTGGTTTGGTACGTATGGTGGAGGTGTATGCAAATATAACGGCAAAAACATTACTGTTTTTACCGAAAAAGAAGGCTTAGGCAATAATACCGTTTTGTCAATCTTGCTCGACAAAAGCGGAAATCTTTGGTTGGGCAACCGGCTTGGATTGAGCAAACTCACGAATGAAAAGATAGTTGAAATATCTGGCAAAACAGGAAGCGGTGCACCTTACAAAGGTGATGTCTTTTTTAAAAACTATACCTATGAAGATGGCTTTCTGGGTGTTGGTGTGATTGGAGGCAAAACTATTTGCGAAGATAAAAAAGGAACTATTTGGATAGGAGCTAATGACAGACTAACCGTATACCATCCGGAAGGGGACATTGCAGACACTAATGCACCAACCACAGTGTTAACCGGGATAGAATTGTTTAATGAAAACATTCCATGGGTAAATTTAGAAGCCCCTCCCAGCCTCCCCAAAGGGGAGGAGAACCAACACACAAGCAACACAGGTGGCATAGAGGGAAGCATCTCCTCCCCTTTGGGGAGGCCGGGAGGGGCTAAGGACACTTCTTTTACCTTGGGCAACGGAGTTAAGGTTGGTGATTTTTATTTTGATGGCATTTCAAAATGGTACAGTTTACCGGAGAATTTAAGTTTGGCATACAATAATAATTTCTTAACATTCAATTATACAGGCATCACTCAAAAAAGTCCGGAGAAAGTAAAATATAAGTACAAATTAGAAGGCATTGATGAAAGTTGGAGTGGTATCTCCAACCGCACCGAAGCACCATACGGCAATTTACCAGAGGGAAATTATTTGTTTAGGGTGAAAGCCATGAACAGTGAAGGATATTGGAGTCCTGAATTCAATTACAAATTTACTATTCGTCCTCCATGGTGGAAAACTTGGTGGTTTCGAACATTGCTTGCAATATTGATCATAAGCGGCATTGCGATTTATATAAAATGGCGCGAAAGAGCTTTAATAGTGCGCCAAAAACAATTAGAGCAAACCGTTGAAGAAAGAACGGCAGAAGTAAAACAAGAGAAAAAAATTGTTGAAGAACAGAAACACCTGATAGAAGAAAAAAACCATGAAATATCCAGTTCTATTTCTTATGCAAAACGTATTCAACATTCCTTCCTTACCGCCCCGAGTATTATTAAGCGCCACCTTCCTGATCATTTCATTTTGTTCAAGCCAAGAGATGTGGTATCAGGCGATTTTTACTGGATGCATCAAAAAGATGATTATTCTTATTTCTGTGTTGCCGATTGCACAGGGCATGGTATCCCCGGTGCGTTTATGAGCCTTATAGGGATGGGAGTTTTAAATGAAATAGTATTTTCAAAAAACATACTTGATACCAATGACATCCTCAATGAACTGAGACGTATTGTTATTCTTGCAGTAAACCCTGAAGATGCCACAGAGGAAGGAAAAGACGGAATGGATCTGGTATATTTCAGGTTTCATCTACCAACAAAAGAACTGCAATATTCAGCTGCAAATAATTCATTTTATATGTGCCGAAAAGGTGAATTAACAGAATACAAACCAGATAAAATGCCTGTTGGAAGTTTTGGAGAATATGAAAAACCATTCACTCAACATACTATTCAATTAGAAGAAGGGGATATTATTTATGCTATCACCGATGGCTATGCTGACCAGTTTGGTGGGCCGAAAGGAAAGAAATTCAAATACAAACAATTTGAAGAATTGCTGCTCTCAATTTGTAATGAGTCAATGGAAATTCAGAAACAAAAACTAAATGATGCAATAGAAAATTGGAAAGGTGATTTAGAACAAGTGGATGATGTTACCGTTGTTGGAATTAGGATATAATGGTATATTTATCGTATGAAAAAGCATTTTCTCTTTCTTCATTTCTCCCTTTTAATATTACAGTCCACTAGCTTTTCACAAAATGCTAGAATTGATTCGCTTCTTGCAGTTCTTAAAACTTCCAATGAAGACAGCACAAAAGTTAAAATCCTCAACAATCTTTTTTTGGAGTTTGAATTTGCTGATGACAAAAAAGCAAAAGAATATCTGAATAACGCATTTGCACTTGCACAAAAGATCGATTATAAAAAAGGGCTTGCCATTACCTTTATTGATCTTGGATTTTTTGCAGAAGATAAAGGGAATTATCCTGATGCATTAAAAAATTATTTGGCTGCTTTAAAAATATTTAAATCGATTCGCCAACCAAATGGAATAATTGGTGACAAAGATGGCATCGCTTCTGCCCACAATAATATCGGAAACATATATCGTTTTCAGGGAAATTTTCAAGATGCATTAAAAAATTATCTGGCTTGTATGCAAATGTATAAAGCCTTAGGAAACAAAGATGGGATCGCTTGTTCATATAACAATATTGGAATTATTTTTAAGGAGCGCGGAAATTTCGTAGAGGCATTGAAAAATTATTTTGCCTCTTTGAAAATGAGAGATGCAATGGGTGACCAGTATGGCATGGCGGCTTCATATAATAATATCGGGAATATATATACCAATCAAGGAAATTATCACGATGCATTAAATAATTATTTGGAGGCTTTAAAAATAAGAGAAGCAATAGGTGACAAAAAAGGCATTGCTACTTCTTACACCTGTATCGGAAATATTAATTACGCTCAGGGAAATTTTACCGATGCACTAAAAACTCATTTGGCTGCTTTAAAAATTTATGACGCAATTGGTGACAAATCAGGAATTGCGTTTTCCTATAATGAAATTGGAATGGTCTATGATGCCAAAGGCAATGCAACTGAGGCATTAAAAAATTATTTTATTTCTTTGAAAATACGGGAAGCAATTGGTGATAAATCTGGCATTGCTATTTCTTATTTTAATATCGGTGATGAATTCAGAAAGCAGAAGAAATATAAGGAATCAAAAGGGTATCTGATTAAAGCAAAAGCGTTATCGGAGGAAATTTCTAATAAAGTATACCTGAAAATTATTTCATTATCGTTAACAAAGATGGATAGTGCTCAGGGGAATTTTAAAGGAGCTTACGAGAACCATAAAAAATACATTCAATATCGCGACAGCATTGATAATGAAGAAACCCGCAAAAAAACCATTCAAACTCAAATGACATACGATTTTGAAAAGAAAGAAGCTGTAACTCATGCTGAGAATAAAAAAGAATTAGAGAAACAACAAGCCATTGCCGGAGAAAAAAGCAGAAAGCAGAGAATCATTATCCTGTTTGTCGTTTGTGGTTTATTATTGGTGCTTGTATTTGCAGGCCTTATTTTCCGTTCACTGCGCATTACTAAAAAGCAAAAGGAAGTCATCGAAATTCAAAAGAAAAAAGTTGAAGTACAGAATGAAGAAATAACAAAACAAAAATTGTTAGTAGAAGAAAAAAACCATGAAATATCCAGTTCTATTTCTTATGCAAAACGTATTCA
>JAVHPR010000059.1:0-6154 GCA_036170695.1 Bacteroidia bacterium | reverse complement strand
ATTTTATTGAAATGCGACAACAAACTTGTAAAAGTTATTTTGTCTCAATTCCTTAAATCCTGCATCGTACCTATAAATTAAAGACTACCATCTTTTTTTTTTAAATTGAGTGCTAATAACATAAAAAAACTTAAATTTACCCGCAAAATAACAAACTATGGCAAGTTTTTTTAAAAAGGCATTAGGTGTGTTTGTTGAATTTAATGAGGAGCAAGACAAAAATACTGCATCTTCTTTCACATCTGCACCAAGCACTCCCACCGAAGTTTCCAGCAATACCACCAATCATGCGGAAGCGGCTAAATTTGAAAAGTACTTTGAAAATTTGTTTGAACGAGCAAATTTACCGGGACCGGACTATTTTGAATTTTATAAAACCATGGAAATGCTTGAGGCTCATATTGCTGATGAAAAAGCCAGGCTTTCTGCAACATTCGCTTCTTTATCAATTCAGGGACTTACAAAAAAAAACCTGATTGAAACTGCGAATAAGTATAAAGAAATTATCGAACAGGACAAGTCTAATTTTGACAGCGCTCTGGATGAAAAAATGAAATCGGAAGTGGGGCAAAGACAAGCGCAGCTGAAAAGCATGGAGCAGAAAATTGCAAAAAACGCTGAACAAATTCAATTACTTACTAAAGAAATTACTGAAACACAAATCCAGATTGGTAAAATAAAAACCGATGTAATGGAGCAGGAAAATAAATTAACAAAAAATAAAAATGGCTACATGGTGGCTTGCCAGGCGGTAATAAATAAAATAGTAACCGATATTCAAAAAATTCAATCAACAATATAAAACAATGGAAACAAATATTTTCCCAACTAATCAGGCAGAGCTAAAATCTTATTGGAACAGACCAGGAGGCAAATTTGGTGTTATAGCAGGCGTTGGAATTCTGGGCCTTTTAGGCTATTATGTGGCTCCTATTGCTTCAACAATAGTTTGGAACACTCTTAATCTGGGTATTGGTCTTACTTGCCTTGCTGCATTTTTATTTGCAATTACCAATAGAAAATTAAGACTTAGTGCATTTTATTTTTATGAGATACTGATGAAAAAGCTTGTTGGCATTGTGATTGAACTCGATCCGTTTATTATCGCTGAAGATTATTTGGGTGATATGGTGGAACAAAGAGAGAAATTATATCAACAGTCAGTAGAAGTTGATGCTCAGAAGGAAAAACTTAATATGAAAATCAAGGAGAAAAAAGATGAAATAAATAAGTTAATGACTAAAGCACAGGTTGCCAAGGATAAAAATATGCTTCCTGAATTAGGCAATGCAACGCGTCAAATAGGTCGTTTAGATGAATATATCGCTCAACTTACTCCTATCCACGATAATTTGCTTAGGATTGGAGATTATCTGACAAAAATTCATAAGAATAGCGCATACCTGATTGAAGATGCAAAAAATGAATTGGAATTGAAAAAAGATTTATACAAATCTGTAACTTCCGGTAATCAGGCATTAAGTTCAGCATTGAAGATTTTTAAAGGTGATCCTGAGAAAAAATTATTGGTGGAGCAATCCATGGAATATTTGAAAGAAGACATTGCAGGGAAACTGGCAAATATGAAAAAAGCAATCGGCTATTCAGCTGATTTTATGCAATCTATTGATTTGGATAATGCAACGTATGAAAAAGAAGGATTGAAATTATTGGAAAGTGTTAATCCTGATAGCGGATACAAACTTAATTCACCTACATCCGACCCTCAAATTATTAGTATGCCGGCAAATAACTACACCGATCTTTTAAAATAATTTTCTAAACTGCTTTACAAAAAGTAAATGGAATGCTGATAACGCGGATAATTATGATGAACACAGATAAAATAAAATCTTATTTAATCCTAAATTTTATGATAGGGCAAACTGCCAGTGGCTGTTTGAGCCAGCATGTGTGCAGAACAGATATTAATCTTTTTGAATCATAACAATCTGGGTTATCAGCGTTCCATATTTTTTAAAGTATAGCAAGTGTATAGTATTTTAATAATTTTTCTGAAAAAATGGAGGAAGAAAAACCAAAAAAAGAACGCTCGTTTGGCAAAATTATTCTACAGCTTATTGCTATTTGCATGATTAGTTGGGGCTTTTACTATGGTTTCGAGTCTTACAAGGAAAAAAGTAAAGAGAGCGAAGGCAACAAAGCGGCCTATAATGCGATGTTCCTGAAATATCAAAAAGAATCAAGCTATTCCGACAGTTTATACAGAACCAATATGAGGTTTAATAAATACCGGCATGCCGCAGAATCTCAGGCGTTCAGAGATTCAGTAGCCAGAAGGATGGAATATAAACCCGGAGATATTGCCCTTAGAAAATCGGATTCTGCAAGAGTTGTGGTTACAGATATTTTAGTTGGAGGCGGCTTGTATGACTATTATTTCAGATACAGAGTAATGGACAAAAAAGGTACTGAACAAGAAATAAAACCTGAATTACTTTTTAGCAAAAAAAAATTGAATTAAAGCTTACTCAAAAAACTATTTAAAAAAGATTTGACACGAATTTCACAAATTTTATACATTTATTTTCAATTAAATTTTAAAAAACAATTCGTGAAATTCGTGTCAGTTTTTTTTACAGTAGACTCAATAAATCAATTAATAAACTAAATCAAACAATCAAAATTTAATTAACCATGAAAATTAAAACATCCGGAAAAGTATTTATTATACTCCTTTTTATTGCTGGTATTTTTTGTACAAAAGTATTTTGGTGGGATAAAAGACCTAAAGAAGCAAAAGTTTCCACTGAGATTGGTCATTTAGCTTTACCGGATGCTCCTGAGGCTTCTTTGAAAGGAAATGCTACTTTGTTAACGCTTCCAACAGCGGAAGAATCAGTGAACGGTGGGACAAAAATTCATTGGGAAATAATGGCTTGGAATTCACAGTTCCCTTTAATGTATGCCAATGGTGGTGCATTGACTACAAAAGGTTCATTAATGGACAAGGCTAATTTACAAGTGGAAATTGTAAGACAGGATGATTGTAATAAATCAATTGCTGACATTGTAAAGTTTGCTCAGGATTACAAAAGTAACCCTGAAATTCCCGGAGTTTTTGCGTCATATATGGGAGATGGAATGCCTTCATTTTTTTCAGGATTAGTTAAAGAATTAGAACCATTAGGCCCTGAATACCAGCCAATCGCGTTTTATGCAATGGGGAAATCAAACGGAGAAGATAAATTAATGGGACCTGTTGAATGGAAGAGTAATCCTAAATCAGCTTTAGGAAAAACAGTTTCTTGTTATCTGAGAGACGGCGACATGAATATATTGCTTAAATGGGCTGGTGACAATGGTTTGAAAGTTAATCCTGATGAAACCACGTATGATAAAGATGCAATCAATCTGATAGCCGCAAACGACTTTTTAGAAGCTTGTAATAAATACATTACCGGTTATAAAGAAGCAAGAAAAATCATAAAAGACGGAAAGAAAACAAGCGAAGAAATTACTGTAGGCGTTGATGGTGTTGCTACCTGGACTCCCGGTGATGTGAATATTGCAAAACAAAAAGGTGGATTGATTAGTATCGCTTCTACAAAAGAGTATTCTTCACAAATGCCAAATATTACTATTACTATAAAAAAATTCGCGTATGATCACAGAACCGACATTGAGAATTTAATAATGGCATTAGGACAAGCAGGTGATCAGGTAAGATCATTTAATGAAGCGAAAAAATTTGCAGCTGAGGTTTCTGCAAAAGTTTACAATGAACAAACTGCCGATTATTGGTTAACCTATTATAACGGCAGAACCGAAACTGATGTGCAAGGCTTAAGCATTCCTTTAGGAGGTTCTATGGCATTTAACATCCAGGATGCAGCTAATATGTTTGGTATGGGGAAAGATGGCGTGGACAGATATAAAATCGTTTATACAACCTTTGGAGACATATTATCAAAAATGTATCCTGAACTGATGGCTACTTATCCTCCCTACCAAAAAGTGGTGGACAAATCATTCTTACAATCGGTTATTGCTAATCACCCTGAATTAATGACAGGAGAGGCATTAAAAATGACCTATTCAAACGAAATGACAAGCACCGTTTCTTCTAAATCCTATCAAATTCAATTTGAAACAGGAAGTGCTGTAATCAAACCTGAATCCTATTCTCAATTGGATGAAATTATGAAAAGCTCTGTGGTTGCTGAAGGTTTAAAAGTAGGTGTTTACGGACATTCTGACAATACCGGAAATGCAAATTCAAACCAGAGTTTATCGGAAGAAAGAGCAAATTCAGTTAAAAGTTACCTTATCAGCAAAGGCTTGTTAACAAGCAGAATCGAAGCCAAAGGATTTGGGCAAACTCAGCCGATTGCGGACAATAAGACTGCCGAAGGGAAAGCAAAAAACAGGAGAGTTCAAATAGTGCTTGGTAAATAGTTACATGAAATTTATAAAAAACTTATTCATTCCATTTTCACCTTTAAGCGATCGCACCTATACCATTCTCATCTTTATTGATTTTGGTATAGCGATTTTGCTGTGGCAGATTTTTGCGGCTGGAGGCTTAATTCCGACCCCTGGTAGAATAGTTGAATCTGTTTTTGAAATTATTAAAGCTCCCGATTTTTTTGACAACCTGTTTTCCAGTTTATCATTGACATTAAAAGGGATGGGCATTTCTATTTTAATAGCCTTAGTTATTTGCTACCTTTCACTGATACCCTTTTTTTTACCACTAGCAAAATTCATTATCAAATGCCGCTACTTAACACTAACGGGATTAATTTTTGTATTTACCCTGCTCACATCAAGCGGTCATAATTTAAAATTAAGCTTATTGATATTTGGAATTGTACCATTTTTTGTCACCTCTTTCCTCTCTATTATTGATGCTATTAATGAACAGGAATATGAGTTATGCAAAACGCTTCGTATGAATAGCTGGCAAACATTATTGGAAGTAATTATTATCGGAAGACTCGATCAGGTCTTAGAGGTGATGCGACAGAATTTTGCAATTGCATGGATGATGATTGCCATGGTAGAAGGGCTCAGTATGTCGGAGGGTGGTTTAGGCACCATGCTCATAAAATCAAATAAATACATTAATCTGGGCACAGCATTCGGAATTCTTGTTATTATTTTTGCGCTTGGTGTTTGTTTTGATTTTTTACTTGCAAAATTGCGTACCTGGTTTTTCCCATACACCAAATTACAACTCAGAAAATAATGTACAAAGAAGCAGAGATCATATTGGAGGTTGAAAAAGTGCACCTTTCATACGACCGTCCCATCTTGAGAGACATAAATTTACATATTCACAATATTACACGTCCAAATATTAAACAAGGACAGATAGTATCTCTGGTTGGCAGAAGCGGAATTGGGAAAACACAACTATTTAAAATTCTTTCGGGTTTACTTGAGCCTAATTCCGGTTCGGTAAAAATTGGTAGTGACCTTCATAAAGTTAAAGCCGGTGAAGTTGGTGTGGTACCTCAAAATTATATTCTGTTTAATCACCGAACTATTTTAGATAATTTAAAACTTGGCTTAAGAGGTTCGACGGAAAAATTAAGTGAGAAAGGAAAAACTGATTTAATTCATGATTATGCCGAACGCTTTGGATTAAAAGACCAATTAAAGATCTACCCTATGCAACTCTCAGGTGGTCAACGCCAGCGTGTGAGTATCATTCAGCAAATTCTTACCGGCAACAAATTTATTTTATTGGACGAGCCCTTTTCAGGATTAGATCCAATTATTAAAGATAAGGTGTTGGAATTACTTGTTTCCGTTTCATTGCTTGATGATTTAACAACATTAGTAATTATCAGCCATGACATTGAAAACGCTTTAGCTATTTCCGATACCGCATTTATTCTCGCCAATCAGGATGGAAAACAGGGTGCAACTATTACAGAAACAATCGATCTTATTCAAATGGGCTTTACCTGGGATCCTGATATTAAGAAGAATAAAGCCTTTCAGGAATTAGTATCACAAATGAAATTTAGAATGTAATTTATAGTATGAAACACAAGCAACTTTTTTTTACTTCAGTTTTTCTAATTATGCTTCTTTCTTCGTGCACAACCACATTTGCAGGAAGTCTCCTTATATTAAATTTCAGAGATATTATTCTGTATGTCGGACTTGCTTTTATTATGGC
>JAVHPR010000058.1:0-6176 GCA_036170695.1 Bacteroidia bacterium | reverse complement strand
AGCTAAGATACTATTTTTTTACATGTCTAAAGCAGATAAGCAATTAATTTTATTTACCAATATTCATCAATTGAAATCAAATACAAAATATCTAATCAATCTAATGACTTGAAATGTATCTTTTTAAACTTGATAGCACTTCAATATCCTTTAGTAGCTGGTTCGAGATTTTGTTCGTGAAGTCCACTACCTTTAAAGCCCTTGATAATCAAGGGGGTTTTTATTTATCTCAGAGGGAAACGATTTTTCATTTGGACAAAAAAGGCAAACTTTTCGATTTCCTTTTTGATATAGCCTTAGACTAAACAAAACTTTTTGCATAACAGCTCATAATTTGAAAGTTATTTTAAACAATCATTTTTTATATCTTTAAATAACTCTTCATACTCTTTAAAACGATGCTCTCTGATTGGCCGAGTGTAGGGTTCTGAATCAAAATACAGCAACAAACACGGAGATATATCCTTATATTTCTTCAAATATTCGTAACGAACCAATTCCTTGTTTTTTATTCGTTGTTTTATTTTGTTATGATACGGATACATCGCCTTACAAAAATAATTATTGAAATATGCTTCACTTAATGAATCAAATATAATAAAAACTAAATAGCACAAAAATAGTCACTCCTTCTTTTTAATGCCATTTGAGGGCTTTGGAAATATCTGAAATAAAATTTCATAATCATACTTTGAAAATGAACATGTGAATGATGAAGGATAAATCTTTCTTGGCGCTATTCACATAATCCCCGCAATGTTTAAATAAGTTGGTATGAAGTATACGAAGTCCAATTTAAAAAGGACTGTTGGGATATATAGGAATCTGTTATTTACTATCAACCTTTATTTGGTTAATGAACTTAATATCGTTCTTAATAAGCTTTGTAACGTCTACCGGAGGAATGATATATTTATTGAAGATTGTGCCTTCAGTTTTTGAATGAAGAACGCCTCGTAGAGTGCCAACTGTTGCTGCTACCATGTGAGTAACAAAAAATGCAGGGACGATTATAGTATTTTTGCTGAACCATTTTTTCCATGAATCTTGATCAACAGTAAAAAAGCAGGCTACCTCAACTATCATAAAAGGTTTTTTCTCGTGATTGAATTTAAAAAGCACGTGCGTACCGACCATTCTGTCGGGGGGGGCTACAGTGAAACGAGTGTCAATTGTTAACTCAACCTTTTTTTTGCTATCATACGATTCTTCAATGATAGCAAATTGTTCAGTTACAATTTTGTGAAAAGAAAAATTGACAAGCTCAGTTCCTGGATTCTTCATATTAAGCAACTTTTAGTACACTTGGAGGAGTAAATGTTTCTGAACTCAGACTATCGAAATCGAATACTTTTGATTTTGATAGATTTCCAGAACTAACCCATTTTCCAGCTTTAATATTAATCTTCTTTGGTGTGTGTTTCAATTTATTATAAGGGAGTTTCGTAGCCTTATGAGGTTTGTTTTTCAAATTCAACTGCTCAAATGCTAGTTGACATTTATAAATAACTTTAATATCTAATGCAGACTCTAATTTAAAAATAGTTTCCAAAGTAAGATTCTCTTCTCCTTTCACAATTTTATTCACTTGTTGGGGGGACACACTTAAAATCTCCGCCAGTTGCCTTTGAGTCATATTTTTAGCTTTCAAAGCTAAAAGCACATTCAAAGCAATATCTTGCGACCCTTTTAACCAAGCTTGGTTTTCTGCTCTCCATTGTGCTTTTTCTAACCATTTAGATGGCTCCTTAGAAGTTATTTTATCTAACTTATTAAAGAAATTTTCTTTACTATTTTTCATATTTTCAATCTGTTAAAAATTCAAAAAATGAATCGGAATCAATAATATCATTGGATTTTAAAAAATCTCTACATTTGGTAAGTTTACTTAATTCTAATAGGGTGTGTTTACTATGATTCATGTTTTCGGTTAGCTTAATCGTACCTCCGGTTACAACATAAACGTGCTTCTCAACTTTTATTGCATAGATTCTTATCCAACTTTTATGCCTAGGACCATTGGCTTTGCTTTTTTGCAACTCTACTGCTTTGGTTTCAGTATTTATAAGCGGTTTAAAAAAGCTATCAAGCCCCGTATTTTTTCCATTATTATGTAAGGAATTAATTTCTAATAATTTCTTATTTAATTGTCTAGCCTCATCTAATGTTCGTTCAATGGCTTGCGATACTGTTATAGAGCCATAAAAACCACTTTCAAGGTCTGAAATGTTATTTGAGAAAAATTCCATTAACCATTCAACATCTTGTATTTGCTCTAAGAAGGCAGCTAATTCATCGCCACCTTCAACACACACAGAATACAAACATTTGTCAAATATAGGAACAATTTCCATATTATCAACTTATAGGTTTATTTTTGAGTAATTTTCTCGTCATTGTGTGTAAAAACATAAGCAAACTTAATAACTCATGTTACGCACAAGCCCCTATAGTGCACATTTCGGCATAAAACTCACACTGCAATGGCTGTTTGAGAGGTATTAACGTAATTATATGTGTCCAACTCAATTGTAGTGTAAGCGAAACGACAATTGCCTCATCAATAAATATAGTCAATATAAGCTATTAACTTGTTGATAATCAATATAAAATGTGGCCTCGAGAGGGTTCGAACCTCCAACCTTCGGTTCCGGAAACCGACACTCTATCCAGTTGAGCTACGAAGCCATTTATTTCACGCAAAGATAGTGTAAAATTAATGTGCTTATTTGAAAATGTGCTAATTTGAATATGAATGGGATTTAATTTTTATCTGAATTTTTCAAAATTGTCATGGTTGCAATTTTTTTTATTCAATGCAATAAAATAAGTACTTTTATGTTTGAATTACGCTATCAATATTATTCTGTAGATGAAAAAAATCGTTCTGTTTTCTGTTACCCTATTTATTACCCAATTTATTACTGCTCAAATGGTTGGTATTGGGCAATGGAAAGATTATTTATCTTACAAAAGCGGAATATCTGTAACTGAAGGTGGCGGTAAAGTTTATTGTGCAACAAAAAGTGGGATTTTCCTGTTTGACAAAACGGATAATTCAATTGATCGCCTGTCGAAAGTAAATGGATTATCTGATGTGGAGGCAACTGTCCTTAATTACAATAATTACTGCAACAAATTACTCATTGCCTACAAAAACTCCAACATTGATATAATTGACAATCAAGGCGCAATAGTAAATCTTGCCGATATAAAACGCAAAGCTATTCTGGGAAATAAATCAATTAACAGCATTTATTTTATTAACCAATATGCATACTTATCATGTGGTTTTGGTATTGTTGTTATTGATATGAATAAGGTGGAAGTTAGTGATACCTATTATATCGGCCCCAACGGGACTCCACTGAATGTGAGGGGTATTACATCCGATGGTACTTATTTTTATGTTGCTACAGATTTAGGAATTTACACCGCTTTACAGAACAATCCTAATTTAGCAAATTTTACTGCATGGTCTGTAATGAGTGGTTTACCTGTTGGTATTTACAATACTATTACAGAATTTAATGGTAAAATCTATACAAATTTTTCTCAATTTCTGACTGATGGTACGTATAATAAAGATACAGCCTATGTTTATAACAATGTCTCATGGAGTTATTTTATTCCCCCAAACGGATTTACAATAAATTCATTAAAAAATAATAATAATAAGTTGGTAATGACTCAAACCGGCGCAGTATCTACATTTGATTCCAACCTGGTTGTAAAAGAATATATTGCTGATTATTTTTCTGATGTAGCAAGAACAAATGATGCGATGGTGGATAATTCGAACAGTATCTGGATTGCTGATAGCAAATTTGGATTAGTTGGTTGGAGACCAGGAATGGGCATCTTTTCCTATTTTCCTAATGGCCCTTCAAGTGCGAATGTTGTTGCTATGTGTGTTCAGGATGATAATTTAGCTATTGCGCCGGGTGGGGGAGGAACAGGTTTTTTTGTTGATGGAATCTATTTGTATAATGGAACAGATTGGACGAATCCAAGGGGTAATTTTCCTTCCATAGTTAATTTAGATACTATATTTAATATTAATAATGTTTTAGTTGATATAAATGATTCTAAAAAAGTATACGCAGCAACTGGACTCTCTGGGGTTATAGAGTTTTACAATGGTGTACCGGTTAAAATTTATAACCAATCAAATAGCTCTTTACAGGCCGTAAATTACACAGGATATAAACCTATATGGACCTCTGGATTAGCTATGGATGCACAAAATAATTTGTGGATAGCTAATTCGGGTGTGCCCTCCTCTGTTTCAGTAAAAAAGGCTGATGACAGCTGGCAGGCGCTGAATTTTTCTCCAATACTTGGCAACAACCCTAATTTAGGGCAGATTATGGTTGATAAGACTGACCAAAAATGGGTTATATTACCAGGAGCCGGTGGAATAATGGTTTACAACGGTGGTACTTCTGCTCCAAATACTACGAATACAAAAAAGTTAAGCACAGCTACGGGGAATGGATCTTTACCAAGTACAAATGTTTTTTGCCTTGCAGAAGATTTGAATGGAGAAGTTTGGGTGGGTACGGATAAAGGAATTGCTGTTTTTTATACTCCTTCAAGTATTTTTTCAGGAGAAAATTTTGATGCACAGCAAATATTGGTTGAGCAGGACGGGCATGTGCAAATATTACTGGAAACTGAACTTATACAATCTATTGCTGTAGATGATGCAAACCGTAAATGGATTGCTACCGCCAACTCCGGAGTGTTTTTAATGTCGGCGGACGGTACAAAACAAATTTTTCATTTTGATGAAAGTAATAGTCCATTATTTAGTAATGGTGTTAAAAGTATTGTTGTTAATCACAAAACCGGAGAAGTGTTTTTTGGAACAAACAAAGGGGTGATTGCATTTAGAGGAACGTCTACTCAAGGTCTGGAATATTATACTGATGTGTATTCATTTCCAAATCCTGTAAAACATAATTATGAAGGACCAATTGCAATAAAAGGATTAATCAATAATTCGACATTGAAAATTACTGATATTAGCGGAACATTAGTCTATGAAACAAAATCGGAAGGCGGACAGGCTATTTGGTATGGGAAAAATTTTAAGGGGGAACGGGTAGGTACAGGAGTTTATTTGGTTTTTTGTTCCAATGAAGACGGTTCTCAAAAAACAGTAACAAAAATTTTATTTGTGAATTAAATTTTTTAGACATGAGATGTGAGATTTGAGACCGTACCGTTTATCTTCATCTTAAATCTTAACATCTAATATCTCACATCTAATATCTAATATCTCACATCTAATATCTCACATCTAATATCTAATATCTCACATCTAATATCTAATATCTAATATCTAATATCTAATATCTCACATCTAAATTGATGCTCCATAAAACAAGTGGTATAATTCTTCATACTACAAAATACTCCGAAACAAGTTTAATTGTTAAAATCATTTCACCTGATTTTGGTGTTAAATCATATATTGTTAATGGGGGAAGAAGCAAAAAATCAAAGTTCAAAGCCTCAATTTTTCAGCCATTAGCATTGGTAGAAATGGTAGTATCAAATACGGACAAAGGTACATTGCAACGTATTTCTGAAATAAACATTTTATACGCTTATTCTGATATTCCTTATAATATTATTAAGAGTTCCATTGCATTATTCTTAAATGAAATTTTATATAAAGCAATAAAGGAGCAGCATTCCGATGATAATTTGTTTGAATACATAAAAAATTCATTACAATTATTGGATCTTAAACTTGATAACTGCGCTAACTTTCATGTTTTTTTTATGGTTCAGTTAAGTCGTTATCTGGGCTTTTTCCCGGAAGGAAACTATTCTAAAACTACTCCGGTTTTTGATTTGCAGGAAGGTCGATTTGTCGCTTATTTGCCCAGCCATCCAAATTATCTAAATGAGATGCAAGGTAGTTTACTTTCTGAATTAATAGATGCGGATTATGATACTATTCATCAATTAGTTATTGATAAAACCCAACGTAAACTAATACTGCAATTGCTGATTAAATATTATCAATTGCACATTGTATCATTTGGAGAAATAAAATCATTAGAGGTGCTGGAGGAGGTTATTTCGTAAAAACGTCTCCCCCCTTCATCCCCATAGCCGTCAGGTTAAGGATGTAAACATGTGAATGTCAATAACAAAGCTCA
>JAVHPR010000057.1:0-1231 GCA_036170695.1 Bacteroidia bacterium | reverse complement strand
TATACTGTTATTGCAAGAATAATTTTGAATTTATTTAGTATCTTTCGACTGTAATATTTTCAAAACAGTGTATTAAGACCTTGACATTATAATGAGCAACATTAAATTATTTGAGAGCAAAAAAATTCGTTCCGAATGGAATGAAAAAGAAGAAAAGTGGTATTTTTCTATTACAGATATTGTTTCCATTCTTACTGAAAGTATGGACCCACTTGCATATTGGCGCAAGTTAAAAGAAAGATTAAAAAAGGAGGGAAATGAAACCGTGACGAACTGTCACGCTTTGAAAATGGTAGCGGCTGATGGCAAAATGCGAATGACAGATGTTGCAAATACAGAACAGTTATTGCGTCTAATTCAATCCATTCCATCGCCAAAAGCAGAACCATTTAAGCAATGGTTAGCAAAGGTTGGTTATGAACGGATGCAGGAAATAGCTGACCCAGAACAAAGTTTAGACCGAGCCAGAGAAAACTGGCAAAAACTTGGGAGAAGCGAAAAATGGATTCAACAGCGAATGACTGGTCAGGAAACACGCAACAAACTTACCGATTACTGGAAAGATAGCGGAGTAGAAAAATCAGATGAGTTTGCTTTCCTAACTAATATTATTCATCAGGAATGGACAGGGCTAACTGTAAAGAAACATAAAAATTTGAAAGGTTTAAAAACCCAAAATCTTCGTGACCACATGAACGAAGCCGAATTAATTTTTACTGCATTAGCAGAACTTTCTACGAGACAAATTGCCGAAAGCGATAATGCAATAGGAGTAAATGAAAATGCTGTTGCAGGTAAAAAAGGCGGAAAAATAGCAAAGAATGCACGACTGGCACTGGAACAAAAAACAGGAAAAAGGGTGGTAACCGGAGACAATTTTTTACCTCCTTCAAAGAAGACGAAAAAACTAAAGTAATATTGTGGTTAAAACGAACCGTGGATAGCGAACTGTGTGTAACGAACTGTATATAACGAACTATGTGTAACGAACTGTATATAACGAACTGTATAACGAACTGTATAACGAACTATGTGTAACGAACTATGTGTAACGAACTGTGTGTAACGACCATAAAGTATTACGACTGACAGAAAACATGAATCGAAAGAAAGGTGCCCAGCTGCCAACATCACCTAAGTTACATGGCCGTTTATAGTAAGTTTCATCATTTGAGCTCGCAATGAAAATCGGTCGTGGCAAAAACATTTCACAGCGGAAGAAAATTATTTT
>JAVHPR010000056.1:0-1236 GCA_036170695.1 Bacteroidia bacterium | reverse complement strand
ATGGGACAATCAATATTTAGATAAGCTACTAAAATTCTGATGCGGTAGCCCTGTAGTATGGGCAGGGACAAGCGATAAACTCGTTAGATTTGATTATAGTGGTATTCATAAAAATACTGAAACGCCGGATGTTTTTATTCAATCGGTTAAAATACATGGGGAAAGTATTAGCTGGTATAACCTGCAATCGGATGGATCAAAGGATTCTGAAATAAAAAAATCTGATTCTATGGCAATTCTGAACGAAGAAATCATCACATACGGTCATCAATTGAATGAAATGCAACGTGGCGCTTTGCGCAAAAAGTATAGTGAACTAAAATTTGATAATATCACTCGTTTTTACCCTTTGCCCGAAAATCTTGTTCTTCCTTTTCAACACAATAATATAACTTTTGATTTTTTAGCTATAGAAACGGGACGTCCTTTTATGGTCAGGTATCAATACATACTCGAAGGTTACGATAATGAATGGAGCCCCGTTTCAAATAAAACAACCGCCTCATTTGGTAATATCCACGAAGGTAATTATACATTCAAACTGAAAGCTCAAAGCCCTGACGGTATTTGGAGCAAGCCAATAAGTTATACGTTTAAAGTACTGCCTCCCTGGTACCGCACATGGTGGATGTACCTGATTTATATAGCCATTGGATTATCATTTTTCGGATTATTTATTCGCTGGAGAGAACGAAATCTAAAACTGGAAAAAGCAATTCTTGAACAGAAAGTGGAATTGAGAACAAAACAATTAGAAGAGCAAAAAAAAGTGGTTGAAGAAAAAAATCTTCAAATAACAGAAAGCATTAATTATGCAAAAAAGATACAGCAAGCACTTCTGCCATCTCAGGAATTAATTAAATCTTTTTCTCCCGGTTCATTTATTTTTTTCAGACCAAAAGATATTGTCAGCGGTGATTTTTATTATTTCGCTGAATTTGAAAAGTATACTTTGCTGGCTTGTGTTGATTGTACCGGACATGGCGTCCCCGGTGGATTTATGAGTACTTTAGGAAGTCTGTTATTGGATAAAATTGTAAATTCTGAGTTATTAAGCCCTTCCGAAATTTTGAATAAATTAAGTGATGAAATCATAAGAGTATTACATCAACAGGATGGCGGGGAAATACAGGATGGTATGGATCTATCTGTTTGTTTGATTGATCGCACCAATAAAAAAATTTAGAGATAGACATTTAGTTTCATATCTTTGAACTCTTATAAAGATTGAAAAAG
>JAVHPR010000055.1:0-6211 GCA_036170695.1 Bacteroidia bacterium | reverse complement strand
AATTTCATAATTTAAGAAGCCATCGCACATATTTCGACAGGCTCAATATGACTCGTGCGCCGTCAGTCAGAGCTTGTCGAAGACCTTGGGGAGACATTTATGTTTGAAAATTCCATAAATAATGACATTGCCGTATGGTTTGGAATAAAAATATTTAGGGAAATTTGTCGTACACCCTTCCTTATTCGTAACATTTAATTCATTAAAATATATGTATTATAAAACATCTGACAACCTGAATCTATACTATGAGGTGCATGGTAACCTTAAATCAAAAAAACATTTAATTTTTCTTAATGGATTATCCCAATCAACATCAGCTTGGTTATTAATGGTTCCGGCCTTTGCCGATGACTATCAAATAATTTTGTGTGATTTTATTTTTCAGGGTCAGTCTGATAATAAAGGAGATGAACGCAGCTTTGATCAACATGCTGCAGATGTATACGGATTGATTAATTCTTTGAAAATCAATAAAATTGATATTGCAGGCTTATCTTACGGAAGTTTGGTTGCACAGCATCTTGCACTCAATTATTCTGAAAAAATAAATAAACTTTTCTTGCTTTCTTCATTTGCACATAAGACATCTTATTTTGAGGCAATTTCATTAGCATGGCAAAGAGCACTGGAAACAGGTGGGTATTCCCTTATGCTTGATGTAATGCTTCCTACAGTGCTTAGTGAAGGGTATTTTGAAAATCCATTGATACCTATTAACATACTTAAATCCTCGCGACAAACAACGAATACAGACCCGGGAGCACTCAATAAATTAATGGATGCAACTTATCATAGAGGCGACTATCGCGAAAAATTGAAGGCAATAAAAACCCCGACAATTGTAATTCATGGAGAAAAAGACGCCTTGCTTCCTGTACACATGGGGAAAGCGGTGAGCGATTCAATATCGGGAAGTAAATTTGAAGTTATCAGAGGTGCCGGACATACGCTTAATTTAGAAGCAGTTGAACAAACCGTAAGATTGATGAAGGAGCACCTCTCCTCTTAATTTCCTCTCCGAGGGAGAGGAGGCAAATTTGAGTTTCTTAAAAGTATATGAAAAAGATAAAAAACAAAGTTGGCATTGCGTCTCTCACCAAACACCCCCTCTCCTTCGGAGAGGGGATTCAGGGGAGAGGTGGTCGTACTGTTTTAATAACAGGCAGCACCAGCGGCATAGGGCTGGGCATTGCTAAAAAATTTGCAGAAGCAGGATATTCAATAATTTTTAATGGTTTGGAAACTGATGGGCGGGCTATTGCAAATGCTGTGGGGAAGGAATATCAGGTACCTACTTTCTTTTCTCCAGCTAATATGCTTAATCCATCTGAAATTAATTCAATGGTAAAAAGGGGGATGTCAAAATTGGGTGCTATCGATGTTTTGATAAACAATGCCGGAATTCAATTTGTATCACCTATTGAAGACTTTCCAACAGAGAAATGGAACGATATTATTGGCATTAATTTAACTGCCGCATTTCATACCTCTAAAGCTGTTTGGAAAGGAATGAAAGAAAAAAAAATCGGAAGAATTATTAATATTGCTTCCGCTCACGCTTTAGTTGCTTCTGAATATAAAGCAGCTTATGTGGCTTCAAAACACGGATTAGTGGGATTAACTAAAGTGTTAGCACTGGAAGGAGCCCCCTTTGGAATAACAGCAAATGCATTATGTCCGGGATATGTTAAAACTCCTTTAGTTGAAAAACAAATTTATGATCAGGCCTTATCACATAACATTCCTGAAAAAGAAGTAATAGAAAAAATTATGCTCACCAAACATCCCATCAAAGAATTTGTAAGTATCGAATCTATAGGTGAATTAGCTTTGTTTCTGGCCTCAAACGCAGGTTCAATGATTACAGGTACTTCCATTCCTATGGATGGTGGATGGAGTGCACAATAATTAAAATTCTATACGGTACCCTCCATAAGGGAATAATCCGAATTGATACTCTGTTTTAATGGATTTTAAATCCGCATTGTAGGATTGTGTAAGGACGTTATTTCTGTCAAAAATATTCTCAACACAAACATATAAACTCTGTGAAGTTTTTTTTCTGTTCGTTTTAAAGGAAAGTTTAAAATCGAATCTGGAATAATCTTTCAATCTTTTTGAATAGGATTCGTTATCAAAGTAAACAGCTCTTCCGGTAATATTTGATTTTTCCAAATCGATGGGAGTATACCTGTTGCCCCCTGCCTGGGTAAATTTTATATCAAGTGAAAGTGACTTGTTTTTATTTTTCCCCAAACTTAATTCATAACCCACAAGTGCATTAAACACATAACCACCATCATAACTTGTATGATATTCTATTTTGTTGCTGCCCTTGTATTTCGACTGATATACCGATGCCGTTGTTAAAAAATAATAATGCTTACTGAAAAATCTTTCAATGGTAAATTCCGCACCGTAATTTCTTCCGTCGCCACTATTTACGAGGCTATCCACAAGTGTAAGTCCATTCAATGCATTTCCCTCATTAATCATGGAGAAGGATGTGTTTCTGTTTTTCTGCACTGGAATATTGTATAGATATTGATAATACGTCTCAAACTTAAATCTGAAACCATTTGCAAAATTGTAATCGTAATTTAAAATAGCATGTTGGCTTTTTGATAAATCCAAATTGCGATTGCTTCTGTAATAGCTGTCGGTAGCCGGAATGTAATTTTCGTAAAAATAATAAATGGTAGGTTGCATTTGACTATGAGTACCATATCCGAAACTTAAATATTGCCTTGTGGAAAGTTGAAAACGTACTCCTAACCTTGGTTCCAATGCCCATGTATTATTAAATAAAAAATTCTGATAATGAATTCCGCTGTTAATCGTTATTTTTTCCGTTGGTCTGAATTGCCATTCAACAAAGGATTGCACCATGCCCGCTGTTGATTTGTTAACATTCAGTTGTGTAATATATTTTCCGTAAAAATTGGAATATCCAAAGGAATGAGCATTGAAGTAAAGAGTCTGATAAATCGCACCAACTTTAACTAAATGACTTGCATTTATTTTATCCGTTAAGGTATAATTGGCAATAATATTCCCTTCAACGGACTTGTCTCCGGCCACTCTGAATGTTGAATTATCTACAGGTGAAAGTGTATCGATGATTGCGTCAAAATCGCTGGCGGAAGCAGATAGTATTAGTTTTCCGGAAATATTGCTTTTAAAAAAATAGGTATTTGAAATACCAGTAGCACCCATACCTGCCTTATAAACCAAATCTTCACCATTTGAAGTAAAAGACCAGTCACCTTTCTTTTTCTTGCTGTCCATTATGGAGATGGAACTCTTCCCACCTATACCCCAGAAAGTAAATATGCCCGCCTTTTGGGTAGGAATATTTATTTTGTATGACACATCCTGATATTCAGGATCACCCGAAACCCCAAAAGAAATCCCTAACCTGTTAAATACCTCTAATGTAGAATAGCGGTAATTTACAACATAAGAGCTGCCTTGTTTTTTTGAAATAGGACCTTCTGCACCCAATTCAATCCCATTAACACCAAGTTGTCCTGTATATTCAGTCCTTTCATTATTACCATTTCGTAGTTTTAAGTCGAAAACCGCAGCCATCTTATTTCCATATTCTGAAGGAAATGCACCCGTTAAAAAATCACAACTGCCTAGTTGGTTATTGTTAAGCATGCTTACCGGTCCGCCGGAAGCTCCCTGAGTAGAAAAATGATTCGGATTAGGAATGTCAACTCCTTCAAAACGCCATAACACGCCAAGAGGTGAATTACCACGCACAATAATACTGTTTTGAGCATCATTGCCGGAAGAAACACCTGCATAATTGGAAACCATTTTACTTGGATCCCCCCTGCTGCCTGCATAACGGTTGGATTCTTCAGCCTGAAAATTACGCGCACTCACTGTCACCAGATCATTATTCGCCTTTGTTTTATCCTTTTCAGCAATTATTTCAATAACTTCGGATGAATATACTTTTTCGCGCAATTCAACAGTTAAAACTATTTCTTTCGCAGATGTAATAATGATATTGTTTAATATCGTTTCTTCGTAACCGATTGATGTCACTTTTATTGATTGTCTGCCAATAGGCACTTTTTCCAAACGGAATTTCCCATCTGCATCAGTTGTTGAACCGATTAGTGTATCGCTATTTAATAAAATTACGTTTGCGCCAAACAATGGTGATTTTGAGTCCACATCAATTACTTTACCCCGTATGGTTTGTTTATAGGTTTGTGCATTTGTAATTTTACAAAAGCAAAAAACTATAATTATCAGTATGGTAATTCGTTTAAACATGTTTTAATTTTATTAGTGCAAAAATAGACTTTGGTTTTAATATTTGTTGCTATTCTTTAAAATAAGTTAAATGAAGTATAAGTCAAATTTGAAATTACGACAATTTGGAAGCGGGAAATTAAATTATCAAACAACGAATTATTAAATTAAGTTTAACTTTACGAAGAAAAATGAAAAGTCGCTTACCCTTTTTTGACCAGTTTGTTGTAGCTGTAAAAAGTTACTTAAAAGCATTATCATTTGTAACAAGTAATGGGTTGTGGATATATTTTATTTATCCTGTTATTATTTCCATTTTACTTATTGCTTTTGGCTATACGTTGGTTACTTCTTTTTCGGACACTTTTGAAAACAGGATTATTGATCTCCTTCATATTGACAGGATAGAAGCGACCTTGCTAAGTTTTTTGCATTTTTTTATTCGTATCGGAATAAATATTATTTTCTTTTTTGTCTATCTTACTTTTAATAAATATGTATTGCTGATACTTATGTCTCCTGCAATGGCTTCGCTTTCCGAAAAAACGGAACATATTATCAGGGGAACAACTTACTCTTTTGACGCACTTCAATTTGCAAAAGATATTTTCAGAGGCATTTGTATTGCCTTGCGCAATATGTTGATCGAATTCGGGTTCCTTTTCCTTTGTTTCATTGTTGTTTGGATTCCCGTAATAGGATGGTTTTGTCCAATTTTTTTGTTTATACTTTCTTGCTATTTTTACGGTTTTTCTATGATTGACTACACAAGTGAAAGGCGCAAAATGAATATTCCGAAAAGTATTCAGTACATTAGACAAAATAAGGGTTTAGCAATTGGAAATGGATTTGTTTTTACATTGTTGTTTGCTGTTCCTTTTATTGGTGCATCAGCATCGGCAATACTTGCACCTGTGGCTGCAACTATTGCTGTGCTTGAAACAGAATAATAAATTTGATTTTTTTGAAATATAATTTATGAATAAAATAAAAATATCGGTAGTCTCCTATTTGAATTCAAAACCATTTATTTATGGATTAAACCATTTTAAACTTATCAATGAAATTGATTTGCAACTTGATATTCCATCGGTTTGCGCTCAGAAATTAATATCCGGGAAAGTGGATATTGGTTTGATTCCTGTGGCGGGATTGCCCAAATTAATAGAGAAGTACATCATTAGTGATTATTGCATCGGTGCAGAGGGGAAAGTTGCATCCGTGATGTTGTATAGTAATGTACCATTAAATGAAATAAAAAATGTTTTGCTCGATTACCAATCCAATACTTCCGTTTTATTGGTAAAGGTATTGGCACATAATTTTTGGAAAATAAATCCACAATGGATTCAGGCTAAAGCCGATTATGAGAATGACATAAAAGAAAACACCGCTGCTGTCATAATCGGTGATCGCACATTTGGTATTGAAAACAAATACGCTTATATGTACGATTTAGCTGAAGAATGGCAGAAATTTACTCAATTGCCATTCGTGTTTGCATGTTGGGTTGCCAATAAAAAATTGCCGGATAATTTTCTGAATGAATTTAATCAGGCTTTAAAATATGGAATTGATCACCGTCAGGAATTAATTGATGAATTAATTAAACAAAAAGCCTATCCAACGGATATTGAATTCTATCTTAATCATAATGTGAAATATGATTACAATAGTGCCCAAAAACAGGCTTTAAATCTGTTTTTGGATTATATCTCACAGTTGCAACTTATCGAAGTTTAAAAAATATCTTTAAATCATAATAACCTGTTTGAATTTTGTATAAATAAAACATCTTTGTAAAAACCCGGTCTCCCCTCTCCTTTTTCAAGGAGAGGGACTGGGGGAGAGGTCTAACAAGCGATTTGAAAATTTGTTTAGTAGTGTTGAGTTAATTATAAAAAGACGTAATGTCATGTCGAGTTTTGACGAGACA
>JAVHPR010000054.1:0-6224 GCA_036170695.1 Bacteroidia bacterium | reverse complement strand
AGCTAAGATACTATTTTTTTACATGTCTAAAGCAGATAAGCAATTAATTTTATTTTCTGAATTTTCAATAACAAAGATAATATGTTTTGCCGGATTTCAAACTAAACAGTCATATTTGTTATTCTAATGTGTATCATGCCAGTTCATTAGCATTCCGCCATTGTAAAAGGAGTATAGAAGCTGGAAAATTTACCTAGAGAAGATTGCCCGTACCGTATTAGATTTATCCGTATTTTTATTGCCGCTATTGTTAATATAACAACTTTCCCGAGGCCTTGAATATTTTTTTATGAAACGAACTTTTTACATCGCATTCTTTCTTATTTCATTACAAATAATGGGGCAGTTGACTCCTAAACAGGAAGATGCCATTGACTCTCTGAAAAGAGTTATCAGTTCATCTCATCACGACACAACAAAAATAGCTGCTTATAATGCCTGGGACAATATCATTTATATTTCGGATCCAAAACTTGATCTGGAACTCAATTTAAAAATTGTTGATTTGGCTGAAACTAACTTAAAAAATGAATCTTTATCCGACTCAGAAAAAAAGACTTTCAAAAAAGCCCTGGCTTTAGGGTTTAATAGCCTTGGAATTATTTTTTATAATAAGAGCAACTTTGATAAAGCTATTAACTATTATGGACGTAGTTTAAAAATAAGAGAGGAAATAAGAGATAAAAAAGGTATAGCCGCTACTCTGAATAATTTTGGTATTGTATATCAGGATCGGGGGGATTACGCAAAAGCAATAGAATATTATACACTGAGTTTGTTGAAAAACGAACAAATTGGTGATAAAAATGGTGAGGCGAATACTTTGAGCAATATTGGAAGAATTTATTTGGGTCAGGGGGATACAATAAAAGCAATTAAATATCAAACAAGGAGTCTGAAAATAAGAGAAAGCATAGGTGATAAAAGAGGGATGGCTATTGCTTATACTAACATTGGTTCCATATATTCTGATCAAGGTAACAATGAGAAAGCGATGGAATACTTTACAAGTTATTTAAAGATAAGTGAAGAAATAGGTGATAAAAATCTTATTGCACTCTCCCTTGCCAGTATCGGAAGAGTTTATAAAAAACAGGCAGACAATTCAAAAGCCTTAGATTACTTCAACCGCAGCTTAAATATATTTAAAGAAATTGGAAATAAAAAATGGACGGCTACTTTGATGAGCTCTATTGGGGATATCTATAAACAGAATGGTGAAATTGAAAAGGCGATTGAGTTTTACAAAAAAGCATTAGTTATTGGACAAACGACGGGACTTGTTTCTATAATCAGGGATGCCAGCCAACCGTTATTCAAGAGTTATAAAATTATCGGTAATTACAAGGAAGCACTTTTGATGCATGAACTTTATATGAAGATGCGCGATAGCATATTTAGCGAAAATAGCCAGAAGGAGATAATGAAGCAGGAGATAAAATATACCTATGATAAACAAAAAGCGCTGGATGAAAAAGAATATGAAACACAAATTGCTATTTCTAAGGAGCGGGAGCAGAAACAGAAAATAGTCAGCATTGCAATTGCCGTATTTTTAGTGCTGGCAATCCTGTTTGCCGCTCTATTATATAACCGCTACCGTATTAAGCAAAAAACAAGCAGGGAGATTCAACGTAAAAACAAAGAAATCAATGAGAGCATCAGTTACGCGAAACGTATTCAAACTTCCTTCCTGACTTCCGAAAATTATATTTCCCGCTGCCTTTCCGATTATTTTATTTTATATAAGCCACGTGATATTGTAAGCGGAGATTTTTATTGGATAATGGAAAATAATTCCTATCTCTATGTTTGTACTGCCGATTGTACCGGACATGGAATACCGGGTGCTTTTATGAGTCTGATAGGCATGGGAATTCTTAATGAAATCAGCCATTCCAAAACGCATATTAGCCATTCCGATGAAATTCTGAATGAATTGCGCAGAATAATAATCTTAGCGGTAAATCCGGAAGGAGCCACCATAGAAGGGAAAGATGGTATGGATACCGTTTTGTGTCGTTATGATTTCAGGAAAATGGAATTAGAATATGCTGCCGCAAATAATTCATTTTACGTGGTCAGGAATGGAGAGCTGTTTACTTATAAGCCTGATAAAATGCCGGTAGGTAAACATATCGGCGAAGAAAAACCATTTACACGAAAAACTATTCCATTGGAAAAGGGAGATTGTATTTATACATTCAGCGATGGTTACGTTGACCAGTTTGGCGGTCCGAAAGGAAAAAAATTCAAATCCAAACAATTGAAAGAATTAATTTTAGCAAATTGCAATAAACCGATGAGCTTACAAAATGAAATTTTGAATACTACAATCGAACAATGGAAGGGCAAAAATGAGCAGGTAGATGATATTTTGGTAATAGGGATTCGAGTTTAATGTGTGAAATCTGAAAAATTATTTTATATTTGCTAATGCCATAGATTTTTAGATAAAAAAACATCATAGATTTAATTAAACCTTTTTTTAACTTCCTTGTCTAAGAGAAAACAATCCTTTTAAAATGAAATTATTCATTAATCAAAAAAGCAAAAAAATATGAAAACAAAAAAATCTATCTTTCAAAGTGTTCTGGCAATAACATTGTTTGCTATCTTAATTATTGTAGGTTGTAAAAAGAAAGATGATCCTGCCCCAGCCCCAACACCACCTATTGTTTCTCCAACTGACAGTGCCAGTCAGGTAACGCGGGCTACGGATCAGACTAATGTAGAAAATGAGTCCAACCAGGCTATGGATGACGTTAACACCTCATTGGGGGAAGTGTCAACCACAAGAGGTGTTCAACAAATATATTGCGCTTTTACCATTGATTCAACATACAAGCTCCAGGGCAAACTCATTTTGAATTATAATGGGGCTTTTTGTGCTGGCAAAATCCGTACAGGTTCTATCACGGTTCAACTTCCTTATAATGGAACTACCATAACCACATGGTCAACAGCGGGAGCAACAGCAAGCCTCACATTCACTAACTACAAAGTTCTTTACCCAAATGGTAATTATGTAACCTTAAATGGTACCCATAAGGTTAAAAATGTGAATGGAGGAGGATATTTTGAGCTGGCTATTTTGCATATTCCAATTATTCACCGAGTTAGATCACAGATGCAAATAAGCTTTAATGGTGGTACAGCAATTGCCTGGAACTCTGCAAAACTAAGAACCCTTACATATACAGGAACTTATCCCAATGGAGTAGCAACCATTAAAATGGCTGGAGACACGGTGATAGCAGGCTACAATAATGTTGCAATGTGGGGAACTAACGCAATGGGAGATAATTTCACTATTGATGTACCTGTAGATTATACCTATGACGTTGTTAATCAAACGACAAATTGTATATATAGACCATTAACCGGGGAAATAAAATATTATGGGATAGCATTTGTAATTACACTTACTTATGGTGTTGATGCAAGTGGAAATAGTGTACCAGTCGGCACTGGCTGCCCTTATGGATACCAACTTCACTGGTTTAATAACACCACTAGCGCTACTTATACGGTTGTGATACCGTATCCATAATAAACATTACACACAAACTTTTTAAAACACCCCCCCCATCATAAAAATGGGGGTTTTGTTTGGTAGTAACCTGAGTTCTATTAAAAACACAAAACCGTTCTGGCTGAAGCCCAATAAAATTGCTTGTTACCTAACTACGTCCATATTACGATTGAACGCCGAAAGATATTTTGTTGCGATAACAAGACGATCAGTGAGTAGGGAAATATTCCTTTTTTATTTTCTTACAATTGGCTTTTCGTTTTCAAATTTTGCTGAAACCGACTTTCCAGGCAGGTTGAATGTAACCTTGCATGAATAAAACCTAATGGTGGTTTCGGCCATAAATCCATCTTCTTCATATGGTTTTAAATCCACTTCTGTGGTTGTATTATCAGGAAAATAGTATCTCACACTGCATGAAATTCGTTTATTATTGATTGGCGTAGATTTTTTTGTTAGCAGGTATGCATATAAATTCCCAAACGTATGCTTCATTTCAATCTGGTAATCGCCCGTTGGTTTCACAATCCCTCCATGTGGACCATAATCAGAGTAATATGTTGCCGGAGAAATCAATAAAGTTATTGCTGTAAGAATAATAAGAATTACAATAATAATTTTTGTTTTCACAATAGTGGGTCTGAAATAATAATTACAAAGCTATTTCCCCTACCCTCTCTATTGAATGAGAATGATCATTTCATTCATTGATCCTTCTCATTTATACTAATCCGCTAACAAGTTAATTAAAAAGTGACTACCTCATTGTCCGGTAAGTTATCCCAATGTTGAAATTCTAATAACTTCTAATTTGTTTATTTACAATTGTTTACATAGCTTTGCTCCATAACAAATAAACCTAAACAATAAAAATGAAAACAAAACATTTAATTTTTAAGAGTTTTATTGCCATTGCAGTTGCTTCCTTTTTAATAGTAGGATGTAAAAAAAATGAGACTCCGGCACCAAGCTCAAATGTCACACCTTTCGTGCAGCCTGCTCCCGATGGTAGCACTTCACAGCAAACTCAAAAAGCATCTGATCAAAGCACTTTCGAAAATGAATGTAACAAAGCAATGGATGACGCTACCAATGCTATGCAGGACTGCTCAAAAACAAGGGCTATACAAACTGTTTGCAATATGACTGTTGATACTTCATTAGCATCTCAGGGCAAAATCACATTGACATACACAGGCAACGATTGTCTTGGTTTAACATCCCGTACCGGGGCTATCGTTATCCAACTTCCATATAACGGAACTTCAGTAACCACATGGACTACACCCGGGTCAATTGCTAAGTTGACTTTTATTAACTATAAAGTTACGCGCCTGTCGGATAATAAATCATTGAATTTTAATGGTTTTCACAAGATAACAAATGTAACCGGAGGTGGGATTATCCAACTATTGCTTGGAAATTCAATTGTTCATCAAATAAGGGCAAATATGGTAATTACTTTTGACGATGGCACCACGCGTACCTGGATGGTTGCTAAAACAAGAACATATTCTAATACACTTGGTCTGATAAAAAACACGATAGCAGGAGATACAACTTTTGGTACCTATACCAGTGTTGCGACATGGGGAACTAATAGATTAGGGCAGCCTTTTACTATTGATATGCCTACTGCTATTACATATAACATGGCCGGTTCAACTTGCCTGTATAAACCATTGACTGGCGTTATCATAAACTACACAACGGCATTTACCCTTACACTTACATATGGTGTTGATATTTTAGGTAATCCTGTAACTATTGGGTGCCCTTATGGATATAAATTTTCCTGGATTGATTCTAATGGTACAGCCCAACAGGTTGTACTGCAATATCAGTAGGATTTCTTAACCCATTCTTTTTCTTATTTAAAAGCTCCCATTTAAAATTTGGGGGCTTTTTTTATTTGACAATTTAACACACATAGCAGTTTTATGCTGTTGCAATACTTATTCTTGCTGTTCTTGCCATACTATCAATCCGCAAAATTCAAAAGAGATAAAATATATTCCCTTCCGGATTTTTTGAGTTTCCATGTGATTACCCCAAGAAATAGCAGGAATCATCGATTTAAAAATTTTGCTTTTTAATACTCCCAAGATTCCTAAAAGGAATTAAGATTGTGCATTGCATTACTCTTTTTTTTTCTATTATAAATCCAGTAAAGACCACCAACATCGGCTCTCCAGTCTGGCAATATGAATACCATAATAATTTCTTCGATAAGATCAAGTATAGTAAATACTGAAGCAATATAGAAAAGAGAGTAAGGAGGTTCTTTAAGAATAAATAATAGAATAAAAAATAACCCCTGAAAAATTGCTGCTGTTTTTGCGAGGTACGTATGAAAACTGGAAATTTTGTTGTACTTAATGAGAGCATAAATTGTTTGAAAAAGATATAAACCAAGCAAAATTGCGATTGTTAGTATATTTTCTGCAATAAACGAATACTTAAATACAAAAACAGCAGTAATTGCAGAAAGAAATGTAAAGTCATCTGCAATGGAATCCAAACGGGCACCGAATATACTTGTTACGTTAAAACTTCGCGCAAAAAAACCATCTATTAAATCAGTAAAAAAACTAATTGCAAGCATCAAAGCAAAAGTCTGTTGCTTTGATGTAAAAATTAAAAAAATTGCTTATCTGCTTTAGACATGTAAAAAAATAGTATCTTAGCT
>JAVHPR010000053.1:0-6228 GCA_036170695.1 Bacteroidia bacterium | reverse complement strand
GTTCTTTAAAAAAGTCAATTCCCTGATGCGCCATAGGACCTGCAAAATCCATAGCTGCCTGAACTGAAGAGTAGTCTCCTCTTTCATGCGTCAATTCATCCAGACGAGAGCGGTACATTTCAACAGAATCAGTAAAGACGGTCATGATAACATCGTCTTCGCCCATTTCATAATATTTGGCAGTTTTTATCGCGGCAAGCAAATTGCCAATACCGGAAATACCCAATAAATTCAATTCAGCAATTTTTTCATCACTAACACCCAAAGAACTGAGGAACTCTTTTCCCGGATTTTCATTGAATAACCTTAATACTCGCATGCAGTCTTCATCATCAATAGCTGCAACACCATCAGTATTACGGACATTATGAACCCAAGGAATGTGTTTATCGCCTATACCTTCAATACGGTGTTCTCCAAAACCATTCATATATAATGTAGGGCATTGTAGAGCCTCACTTGCAACAATTTTTAAGGACGGGTGCAGTGTTTTCAGGTAGTCACCGGCAGCGATAGTTCCGGCAGATCCGGTAGCTGAAATATAGGCTGCGGCCTTGCCATTTTTTACTCCTAAAGCCTGAAATGCCTCTTCGAGTGCAGGACCTGTAACATTATAGTGCCAGATAGGATTGCCGAATTCTTCAAATTGATTGAAGATGACATTCAATGGATCATTTTTCAACTCCCAGCATTTGTCGTAAATCTCTTTTACATTTGATTCGGTACCCGGAGTTGCAATTACATCAGAACCAATTTCTCTAAGCCATGTAAATCGTTCTTTTGACATGCCTTCAGGAAGAATCGCGATAGGGGTGCAATCCAGCAATCGACAATCGAATGCACCTCCACGGCAATAGTTACCAGTTGAAGGCCAAACAGCTTTGTGAACTTCAGGATCGAATTCACCGCTTACCAATCTTGGTACTAAACAACCAAATGCAGCACCTACTTTATGTGCACCGGTAGGGAAATATTTCCCTATGATTCCAATGACTCTGGCCTTTATACCTGTTATTTCTCTTGGTATTTCAATATAATTAACACCTCCATACAAACCTGTCTTTATATCATTTTTCCATGAAATACGATATAGGTTCACCGGATTTACATCCCACAAGCCTACTCCAGGCAATTTGGATTTTATTGATTGAGGAATTTTTTCAGGATCCCGCATCTGTGCAAAAGTTGGGATTGTAATTCCCTGCGCTTTGCATCTTGCGGCGGTTTTTTTAACAACCTCGTGATTAATTTTCTTAATGATTCTTGACATAATTATTTTTGATTTAAAAATTTATTGTTAAAAGTAGAACTTATCAATTGATAGCCTTTCCTATCTTACTATTCAATTAACGAAGGTTTTTCAAAAAGCAAATGTATTACTATTTTTGTGCAAAAATTTTATACTACAATACAAAATTTCTTAATGCTTTCTCAAACCGATTGTTAAACCTCTCCCCCAACCCCACTCCTTAAAAAAGGAGAGGGGAGACTGTGTATAACAATTATTTTTTTATTTAATTTATTCGTATCTCAAGTATAACCCCCTCCCCATTTTCGAGGGGAGGGGATTAAGGGGAGAGGTTAAAAAATAGGATTGAAAATTTTAAAAGTTTGTAAAATAGTTTAACCGTTATACTAAAAAAAACAAAATTTAGACACCTTTATAAACTTCTTTTCTTATTAGTTTCAACCATATTCCTTAGTTTTTCAACCGGATTCTGAATACGTGAAAGGTACATGATGGCAGCAATAACAAATGGTTTGTAACTAGCTTCAGTATAAGTTTTAAGACGGTATTTTTCAAATACATCTTTTGAAACTTCACCTTGGTCACAGCTTACACCTGTAATATCGGCAGGCAGACAATGCATATACAATGCTTCGCCATTTTTAGTAGTTTTCATTTTCTTTTCATCACATTCCCAATTTTTGAATTTTGCATTATTAGCCAGACATTCTTTTTCAAGATCTTTAAGTCCAGGTTTATCATTATTGTTTAATAAAACCGTTCTGCGCTGCATAACATTATAAGGAGCCCATGATTTAGGATAAACGATATCAGCATCTTTGAAAGCATCTTCCATATTGTTAACTACTTCGAATTTGCCTCCGCTTTGTACAGATTGTTTTTTTGCCTGTTCAATTACATCCGGGATCAAACCGTAACCTTCTGGATGAGCAAGTGAAACATCCATACCGAAGCGGGTCATAAGGCCTATTATTGATTGAGGTACCGAAAGCGGTTTACCATAACTAGGTGAATAAGCCCATGTCATTGCGATTTTTTTGCCGCGAAGATTTTCTAAGGACCCGAACGTATTTTTCAAATGCATCAAATCAGAAAGTGCTTGTGTAGGATGATCAATATCACACTGCAGGTTAACGATAGTAGGTCTTTGGTGAAGTATACCATTATCATAACCTTCCTGTAATGAATCACCGAATTCTTTCATGTATTTATGACCTTCGCCCAAAAACATATCATCACGGATACCTATTGTTTCAGCAAGAAATGAAATCATGTTGGCTGTTTCGCGAACTGTTTCTCCATGAGCTATTTGTGATTTCTCTTCATCTAACTCGGAAAGTCCTAATCCTAAAGCATTTGCAGCGGAAGCAAAACTAAAACGTGTACGTGTGGAATTGTCGCGGAAAAGAGAAATCGCCAAACCTGTTTCAAAAGATTTTATTGAAGTGCCTGATTTGTGCATATCGCGCATAAGTTGCGCAACATCAACAACGGCTCTGATCTCATCGTCTTTTCTATCCCATGTTAAAAGGAAATCACGGTTAACCATGTCTGTTTTTAGGTTACTTAGCGAATTTAGCAGCAATTCTGCCTTTGATTGTGTTAGTGTGCTCATGTTTCTGTTTATTTTTATTTGATGGTTATGATTTATTTTTATTTGTAAGGTATTTGAACTAATTTTTTCTTTTAAATAGAATATAAATGGGTCTTAATTATAAATTTTATTTGGGCGTTCCCTTTCTTGAAATAAGAAAGGGCCGGGCTTTACGCTACAATCTTTTCTAAAAAGAAAAGGATTTTCGCTTCAATCCCTAACGCAGCATTAACAATTATAGAGTCATGAATATATATTACTTATTATATCACCTAAACTTTATTAAAGTAAATTATTTTGAAATAATGGCTCTTGCCGCAGGAGAATCTTTCATCGGCAACTTATATCTTCTGATGCCATCGAATTTATATAAAGCACCTGCTACCGCTCCTGCTGTTGGAACAAGCCCGACTTCGCCAATACCTTTTGCTCCAAACGGACCTTCAGGTTCATTTTCTTCAATTAATAGTATTTGTGTTTCCGGCATATCCTTGGCACGCAACATTCCGAGTGACCTAAATTTAAAGGATTCAGGTACACCATCTTTTAATTTCAACTCTTCTGTAAGCGCATAGCCCAATCCCATGTGGATTGCACCTTCCAGCTGACCTTCAATCATTTTACGGTTGATAATCCTGCCTACATCATGTGCCGCAACGTATTTTTTTAATTTTCCTTCATCATCCAGAATACATAACTGGGTTGCAAAACTGAATGACATGTGTGTGATTGGCTTTTCTGCCTTAGCTTCCAATGAGGTTGTATAATCAATTACAACTTCGCCAAAATATTTTTTACCCTTAAGTTCCTTTAAGTTCGATCCTTTATCCAAATCTTTCTTCATCTCCTGAGCCGCTTTAATCATGGCTCTTCCACCAAGAACTGTAGCCCTTGAAGCGGTAGTCATCCCGCAAGGAGTCGGTTCTGTGGTATCAATATTCACCCTAACAATTCTTGCATCTATACCTGTAACATCACAGAAGAACTGTGTCATAATGGTGCAAAAACCCTGCCCCATCTCTGTGAATCCGGTATTGATAGTAATGGTCTCATCCGGATTAACGGTAACCATTGCCTGCCCTTTTTCTATCACACCATTGCCGATACCCACATTTTTAATTCCACACGCAATCCCGACATTTTTCGAAGAATAATAGATATCTTTTACTGCCAGCAAGGTTTTCTTAATACCTACCGCTTTATCAAAAACCTGTCCCGTAACAAAAGTATCACCCTTATCAACAGCATTCCTCCATCTCATTTCCCATCCGTCAATACCGACTTTCTCCGCAAGAATATCCATCATACCTTCCATCGCGAAAGCTGCCTGGTTAGCTCCGAACCCACGCATAGCACCACAAGGGAGGTTATTGGTATAAACTGCAAGGGCCTCCACATCGGAATGAAGTATGTTATAAGGTCCGCAGGCATGTCCGGCAGCGCGCTCTATTACTTTTGTTCCTACAGATGCATATGCGCCTTTATCACCAATCATTCGGGCTTTAACAGCCGTTAATTTCCCGTTTTCATCGCAGCCAACCGTGTAGGTCATCTTAATCGCATGACGTTTTGGATGCATCCGGATACTTTCTTCCCTATTTAAGGTAGCCTTTACAGGCTTCCCGGTAAGGAAGGTCATTAAAGCAACATGTCCCTGAACACTTAAATCTTCTTTACCACCAAAAGCACCGCCGTTGGTGATGAGTGTAACTTTTATTTTATCTTCACTAATATTGAGCAAGGATGCAATTTGTTTTCTGTCATCAAATATTCCCTGCCCCTGACTTAACAATTCAATAATTCCATCTTTTATGCTTGCAATTGAACTTTCCGTTTCTAAAAATGCATGTTCAATAACCTGTGTTTCATAGGTCCTGGTTTCAACAAATTTTGAATTTTTAAGTTGTTCCTCTACATCCCCTCTTTTGATAATTGAATTTGCAAGTAAATTCACATGATGGTCATGAACCTGAACAGCACCTGGTTTCAATGCTTCTTCCGCATCAAAAACTCCCGGAAGGATTTCATAATCAAGGATAATTTTTTCAAGTGCTTTACGAGCTGTCTTAACATCGGTTGCAACAACTCCTGCCAGTATATCACTTATGCAATGTGTAATTTGTCCTTCGGCAATAAATGTAGGCCAGTCCTGATAAATAGTGCCCTGATTGATTCGTCCCGGAACATCTTTTGCAGTAACAATCTTAGTGACACCAACCATTTTTTCAGCATCAGAAGTACTGATTTTATTGACTTTGATACGAGGATGAGGAGAGAACAAAAAGGCAGCATACTGCATTTCAGGCAGTGTAATATCATCAATAAAAGGACGCTCACCAAGCACAAATTTTTCTCCATCCATTTTAGGAAGACTTGTGCCAATCTTACCAGAATAATCAGCTTCGGGAAGCTGTTTACCATTGAAAGCCTGAGCAGCTAATTCAATAGCATCAATAATTTTCACAAAACCGGTGCAGCGGCAAATATGGTTGTTCAAGGCATTGGCAATTTCTTCTCTATTTGGAATAGGATTTTTATTGATAAGATGTTTTGCGCGAACAACTATTCCCGGGATACAAAATCCGCATTGTAGTCCACCTGCCAATGTAAATGATTTTGCAAATACGTCTCTTTCTTTTTGCGTAAAGCCTTCCAGCGTCAGGACATTTTTTTCATTAGCGCTTTTCGCAGGAACGGCGCAGGATGAAACAGCTTTTCCGTCAACAATGACGGTACAACAGCCGCATGAACCTTGCGGAGCGCAACCGTTTTTTGGCGATGTAAGTCCTGCCTGCTCGCGAAGAACAGTCATGAGTGATGTATCATCCTCAACAACAGCCGAAAAGGCTTCTCCATTAAGATTAAAATCAAGTTTTACTTTTTGTCCGGTTTCTATCTGGCTCATCTGCTGGAATGGGTTATGATTGGTGGGCTTCAACGTTCACGAAATGTACACGGCTGGTGTTTAACATTCCTTTCAGCAATGCGAACATGGCATGGTAGTATTGCATGTCTATCATCCCTGTTTGTGAATTGATCAATGAAGCTTTTAATATTTCATGTGTACTTGCGTTTGTTTCGATGACTGCTGCGCTTGAACTGAAAACATTCCTGTTCGAATTCGAATCCCATGTCAATTCAAATTCCTTGTCTTTGAACCGGCCTGTCAATGAAGATTTATTTTGTTGGAAGGCAAGATAAAATCCGCTTTGATTTTTATTAAGTCTGAATGCCTCCATTGATCCGAAAAATTTCGGTTTCTCGATATAAGGTCCTCCGTCTTCAGGGCAGAATACATCACAATTTCCGCATTCGTTGCAGGCATCTGCGAAGTTTGCAATCTGATTTTTTTTCTCAATTTTAAAATGTCCTCCATCTGTTTTTT
>JAVHPR010000052.1:0-6238 GCA_036170695.1 Bacteroidia bacterium | reverse complement strand
AAACCTCGACATGACATTGCGTCTTTTTATAATTAAACAACACTGAATGTGCAAATCAAGTGTTGGGTTTTCAATAATTGTAGCATTTGCAAATACAATATCTATTTCAACCCCTTTATTTGCAATAAAAATCAAATTGCAATAGCATTGAATGGTCAAAGGTACAAACATTCCTTAATTTAACCGTGCCTTCTCATTTGCCCGACTACCCAAAAATGCCTTCTGTTTTTACGCAATTGTTTCAAATAGGCTTTGTTTCCTTTTTTTATTATAATTTTATCAGCATCCATTTGTTTTTTATTGGGCTTTACTTTCATTTTCAGGTAAGGGTTATAAGGTCCCCTGCTTTTGCAGGAATCCATTATGCCTACTGAAAAAAGTAAAGCAATAGTGATAAATATTATTTTAAAAAATTGGGGCATTAAAACAAAGGTAAATATTAGAGCTGATTAGCTTCATTTTGTTTTTACAATTTGTTAACGCTTTTTTCAACATGGTTAAAATATGTTAAATGAACTGAAAACAGTAAAGTCAAATATAGTTTCCATATCTTTTTCCTTAACTTTGTTTTAATCTAAAATTTATATAAATGTCCTTAGGTATTCGTTTTTTTATTGTTGGTTTTGTGTTATTGCTACTTGATTGGTATTTTTATCAGGCAATTGTTACAATTTTAAAAGAAACCTCTGTCTACAGAAGGGGGATTGTATCCTGTATATACTGGGGATTCACGCTTTTTACTTTTTTGCTTTTTTTGACGCACTTTATTATTCCAATTACTGAATGGCCCAAATACGTTCGTGTGTATTTGATTGCCCTGGTGGTAGTTGTTGTTATTTCAAAATTAATTGGTTCTTTATTTATTGCATTAGATGATATTATTCGGCTGTTTCGTTGGATTGTAAGCTATTTTACAAAGCCTGCGGAAATTGTAACAGAAAATGTACATGGTATTTCACGTTTGAAGTTTCTAAACCAAATTGCTTTAGGAATGACTGCGATACCTTTGGCGGCTTTGGTTTATGGAATGGTTAAGGGCGCTTTTGCTTTTAAAGTGCACTCAAGTAAAGTGATTTTACCCAATCTTCCACCTTCATTTAATGGTTTGAAAATTGTGCAAATTTCAGATATTCATTGCGGAAGTTATATTTCCATATCCCATTTGGAAGAAGCAATGAGAATTATTGAAATGCAAAAGCCGGATATTCTTTTTTTTACCGGAGATTTGGTTAATAACATTACTTCTGAAACAGAATTATTTATGGAAGTATTGAGCAAAGTTAAGCCTCCATTAGGGGTTTTTAGCATATTGGGCAACCACGATTATGGTGATTATGCAACCTGGGAAACCAAAGAAGCAAAGACGCAAAATTTTGAAGACATGAAGAATGTTCATGCAAAATTAGGATGGAAATTATTAATGAATGAACATATTCCTGTAAAGCGGGGTGATGATGAGATTGCAATAATTGGAATTGAAAACTGGGGAGGAAAATTTCATTTTCCTAAATATGGTAATTTGAAAAAAGCGCATGCCGGCACTGAAAAATATCCTGTAAAATTGTTGCTTTCTCATGACCCATCTCACTGGGATATGCAAGTGAAAGTTGATTTTCAAGACATTGATGTTACTTTTAGTGGTCATACCCATGGTGGGCAATTTGGTATTGAAATTCCAAATTTCAAATGGAGCGTTTCTAAATATGTTTATAAACAATGGGCAGGCATGTATAATGAAAAAATGCAATATTTATACGTAAACCGAGGAGTTGGATTTTTAGGTTATCCCGGTAGAGTTGGAATTCCACCGGAGATTACCGTTATAGAACTATTTAATTCTTGATTAATTATACTTTGGGACTTCAATTGTTTATGCTTGTAATAATGCCCAATCAATGGTAGAAATTAATGTGGTGTGTCGGTCATGCTGAGCCTGTCGAAGTATTTGGGCAAGCCATCGCACACCCTTCGACTGGCTCAGGATGACAACACACGATTTGGGAGTGAGAGAACATTCAGTTTAATAAATTCCTTTTTGCCTTTCCGGATAAATATATAACCATTATTTAATAGGTTTTGACTGGTTATTTTCATTTCAGTATCCATTACTTTTTCCATGTTTACATAGAGGCCGCCAGCTACAATTAGACGCTTAACTTCTCCTTTTGATGAGAACGCTTTTGCTTTATCAACTAATAGGTCAATTATTGAAATACTATTGTCAATATCAGCCATTTCAACATCAAAGGTAGGAACACCATTCATGATGTCGTGAAACTCAGCCATGCCGGAAACCGTTATTAAATCAGCAATAGTTGCTTTTCCAAAAAACAGTTCTGATGCACTGATTGCGGCATTATAATCTTCTACAGAATGCACTCGTATAGTAATATCTTTTGCCAATGCCTTTTGTAAGGCTCTTAAATGTGGAGCTGAGGCATGTTCAGTTTCTAGTTTTTCAATTTCTTCTTTTGTAAATAAAGTGAAAATGCGGATATAATTTTTTACATCTTCGTCACTTGAGTTCAACCAAAATTGATAAAATTTATAAGGTGATGTTTTTGTCCTATCCAGCCAAACATTACCACTTTCACTTTTTCCAAACTTGGTGCCATCTGCCTTTTTGATTAAGGGTGTTGTCAATGCATAGGCTTCACCACTTGCTTTACGGCGGATTAATTCGGTGCCAGTAACAATATTTCCCCACTGGTCCGAACCACCCATTTGCAGTTTTACATTATTGTTTTTCCACAAATAATAAAAATCGTATCCCTGAACGAGCTGGTAACTGAATTCTGTAAAACTCATGCCATTTTCCAAACGGCTTTTTACAGAATCTTTTGCCAGCATATAATTTATGCTGATATGCTTACCCACATCCCGGATAAATTCCAAAAAACTGAAATTCTTAAACCAATCGTAATTATTTACTATTTCGGCAGAATTTACACCACAATCAAAATCCAAAAACTTCTCCAATTGTTTACGCTGACAAGCTAAATTATGTGCCAATGTTTTTTCATCCAGCAAATTTCGTTCAGCTGATTTCCCTGAAGGATCCCCGACCATACCTGTTGCCCCTCCCACCAGTGCCATTGGTTTATGACCTGCCTGCTGGAAATGAAGTAAAGTCATTATTTGAACCATATTGCCTACACCAAGTGAATCTGCGGTAGGGTCAAAACCGATATATCCCACCACCATTTCTTTATTTAATACATCTTCGGTACCCGGCATAATATCGTGTAACATTCCTCTCCAGGTCAATTCTTCAATAAAGTTCTTTCTCATTTTCTTAATTTTAATGGTTACAAATGTAACAAATTGTTATTTGGAGAATTTAATTTTTCAGTACAAAGACTGACGTTCAAAAAAAATCAAAAAACATTTTAGTCTCGGTAGAAATTATTTGTACTTTTGTTTGACCTTCAAATTCCTCTGGTTAGGGAACAATCAGTAAAATTATCTTTGTTATGCCAGCATCTACCAAATACATTTTTGTTACCGGAGGAGTAACTTCATCATTAGGAAAAGGGATTCTAGCCGCTTCGTTAGCCAAACTTTTGCAGGCTCGGGGGTACACGGTTACTATCCAAAAACTTGACCCATATATTAATGTTGATCCAGGAACGCTAAACCCTTATGAACACGGCGAATGTTTTGTTACTGATGATGGTGCTGAAACAGATTTGGATTTGGGGCATTATGAACGTTTTTTGAATACACCTACTTCACAGGCTAATAATGTTACTACTGGTCGCATATATCAATCAGTAATAGAAAAAGAACGTAGAGGTGATTTTCTGGGCAAAACTGTACAGGTAATTCCTCACATTACCGATGAAATAAAAGATCGTATTAAATTGCTGGGGAAAACCGGCAATTACCAATTTGTGATTACTGAAATAGGTGGTACTGTGGGAGATATTGAATCATTGCCCTACATTGAATCCGTCCGCCAATTAAAGTGGGAGTTAGGCAGAGATGCCATGGTTATTCATCTTACATTGATTCCATACTTATCAACTACCGGAGAGCTAAAAACAAAGCCTACTCAGCATTCTGTAAAATTATTGCTTGAGTATGGTGTTCAACCGGAAGTATTAGTTTGCCGAACCGAACATGCTTTGAACCGAGATATAAAAAATAAGATCGCCTTATTCTGTAACGTAGCGCCAAACGCTGTTATAGAGGCTCGTGATGCAGGGACTATTTATGAAGTTCCTGTGCTGATGGAAGAAGAGCAATTAGATGTGGTAGTTTTAAATCAGTTGAATATGCCTATTTCGCAAAACATTGATTTAGTGAAATGGAAAGAGTTTTTATTCAAATTCAAGCATCCTAAACACGAAATCAGAATCGGATTAGTTGGAAAATATGTAGAACTGAAAGAAGCCTACAAATCTATTTCAGAATCATTTATTCATGCCGGCGCTGCTAACGATTGTAAAGTTTCCATAGAATGGATTCATTCCGAAAGTATTACAGATGAAAATGCAGCTGAAAAGCTTAAAAACCTGAGAGGAATATTGGTAGCTCCTGGCTTTGGGCAAAGGGGCATCGAGGGTAAGATAAGTGCGATAAAATATGCACGGGAAAATCAAGTGCCATTTTTTGGTGTTTGTTTAGGAATGCAGTGCGCTGTGATTGAATTTGCCCGGAATGTATTAGGATTAAAAGATGCAAACTCCACCGAAATGAATCCGGCTACAAAAAATCCGGTAATTGATTTGTTGGAAACTCAGAAGAAAATTACCAATAAAGGTGGAACGATGCGTTTAGGTTCTTACCCCTGCAATATACTTGAAGGTACTACAGCATGGGAAATATATAAACAAAAGGAGATAAACGAACGCCACCGGCATCGCTATGAATTTAATAATGAATATTTAGCTGATTTTGAAAAGGCCGGAATGATTGCTTCAGGAATTAATCCGGAAGGAGGCTTGGTAGAAATTGTTGAAATTAAAGATCACCCTTGGTTTGTTGGTGTGCAATTCCACCCGGAATATAAAAGTACGGTAGCCAATCCACACCCATTATTTGTAAATTTTGTGAAAGCCGCAATTGAAATAAGTAAATTTCAGGTCTCTCATTAATAGCTTTAACTGTAACATTTTTTGAAAAAATCAGCAAAAAAAATCAGGTCTTATTTTGTTATAAAACAAAAATAAGACCTGATTTTTTTAATTATTAGCTTAAGCTGTTTAGATCTATTTTTTTCCTAAACCGGTAGGGCTTCCAACACGTGTCATAGCGCAACGGAATCCAAGCCAAGCGGTAGACTGGCGATAATCAAGGAAACGCCTTGTGCCCGGAACCATCCAGTATGCCCGGTCTTTCCATGAACCTCCTTTATAAACGCGTGCTTTATCGTTAACAAGTGAAGTTGTTTTATATTCATACATACCATTACTTTCTGGTTTACCTGTTGCCGGATCAAACGGATCAGTCCATGAGGCACCACTTAATCCCATTGCTTGCGTTTTCACATCCCCATCGGCATAATTAATATTATCGGCATATTTATAATTTCTTCTTTCGTCCAGATTATCATCAGCCACAGTAGTACTTACTTCTCTCCAACGAACCATACCTGGAATACTAATAATATTAGTGTCGCCATCAACAATGCCATACTTAATAGTATCGTCAATTATAATTCTATTATCATCTGCCGGATCACGTGCTTGCGTTTTAAATACATTTCCTCTGAAAGGGCGGAAATCTGATTTGTCTTCAGGAGAAAGTGCACGGTAAGTATCCATTACCCACTCACTAACGTTACCTGCCATGTTATACAAGCCATAATCGTTTGGCCAATAGGAATAAACAGGGGTAGTGATATCACCGGCATCGTTAAGCGAACCTGCAGTACCCATCATATCACCATTACTGCGTTGGTAGTTAGCCATCATCTGACCAATAACCTTTTCATCAGGATTACGTGTTCCATGACCGTTCCAAGGGTATAACCTTCTATCAGTAATCCGTTCACCTATTGTATTACCAATTAAACCGTAAGCAGCAAATTCCCACTCAGCTTCTGTTGGTAGCCTGTATCTTGGTAAAAATATTCCATCTTCCATACGTACTAAACGATCGCCACCATCTGGATTCATGGAACGAAGAGGAGTAACAACAGTTCCCGTCCATCTGCCGGTAAGGTATTGATCTGTATTGAAATAGTCTGTCTCAGTTGGAGATGGGGTATGATCAATAATACCTTCACGGATTA
>JAVHPR010000051.1:0-6239 GCA_036170695.1 Bacteroidia bacterium | reverse complement strand
TTTTTCAATCTTTATAAGAGTTCAAAGATATGAAACTAAATGTCTATCTCTATATATTTGAAACCTACAATAACCTGAATTGCAATGCATACTTCATCAACTAATAAAGAGGATAGTACAAATGGTATTGATGCTCTTTTTTTTCATGCTACTGAAGGTGTAATAGTGATTAATGATAAAGGCGAAATTGCAATTGTTAATCCCAGCACTGAAAAGCTTTTTAAATATGAGAAAAGCGAGCTTATCGGAAAAAAAATGGAAGTGTTGGTTCCCAAACTATTTTCCGGGCTGCAAACTGTTTACAGGGAAAATTTTAATCAGAACCCTTATACACATTCAATGGGTGGAGGAATGGATCTTTATGGTGCAAGAAAAGACGGATCGGAGTTCCCTGTTGAAATAAATTTAAGTTCGTATTCTACTCCCAAAGAAAAATTTGTAATTGCCTTTATATTAGATATAACATCTAGGAAACAGTCGGAAGAAAAATTGAAAAATTATTCAACAGAGCTTGAGAAACAGGTAAAAAACAGAACGCTTATTCTTGAAGAAGCAATTGAGGAATTAGAAAAAACAAAAAAAGAGTTGAAAAATGCTCTGGAAAAAGAGAAAGAACTGAATGAATTAAAATCACGATTTGTTTCAATGGCCTCGCACGAATTCAGGACTCCACTTACTACCATGATGACTTCTCTTTCATTGGTAACTAAGTATGGAGATTTGAACGATAAAGAAAATCAAGGTAAGCATGTCAAAAAAATAAAAACTGCTATCCATAACCTTGCAGACATATTAAATGATTTTCTCTCCTTAAGTAAATTAGAGGAAGGGAAAATTCAGAATATTCCTGAAGAAATAAATATTAAAGCATACATTACTGACTGTATAGCATTAATGCAATCTACAGCCTTAGATGGTCAGCAAATAATTCAGGAACATTCTGGAAATGAAGTGGTTGCCCTAGATAAAAAATTATTACAAAATATCCTTTTTAACCTTATTTCAAACGCGATAAAATTTTCAACGGTAGGTAAATCAATTCATGTGGCTTCTCAGGTATTAAATTCTTCTATAAAAATTTCAGTGATAGATGATGGTATAGGGATTTCTGCGGAAGATCAGAAACATTTATTTGAACGTTTTTTCAGGGGACAAAATGCGACTCATATACAGGGAACAGGTTTGGGATTAAACATCGTTGCAAAATACGCTGAGCTGATGAATGGCTCATTAGATTTTGAAAGCAAAGAAAATAAAGGCTCTACATTTACTGTTGTTATTCCCCAATAACCCCTTCTTGATATACAGGAAGCATTCTGCCAGCACATTTATTCATTAGGCTCAACATGTATCAAAACATGTGCAAGTTCAGGCATTTCTCTTATTAACTGCCTTTTTAAATTATGTGCAATACGATGCCCATCTTTTACACTTAGATTCGCATCAACTATTGCATGTAAATCTACATGGTATTTCATCCCAGTTTTTCTGATAAAGCATTTTTCGGTATCAATTATTCCTTCAACTTTTTTTGCAACTAACCTTATTTGATTATCCACATCATCATACAAATGCTCGTCCATAATTTCACCAAGTGCAGGGCGAAAAATTAAATAACTGTTATACAAGATGAATGCTGATGCAAAAAGCGCTGCCCAATCATCTGCCGATTCATAACCTTTGCCCAAAAACAATGCAACGGAAATGCCAATAAAGGCTGCCACGGAGGTTATTGCATCACTTCTATGATGCCATGCATCGGCCTTTAATGAAGAACTGTTAGTTTCCTTGCTTTTTTTTATAACTATCCTGAATGATAATTCTTTCCAAAAAATAATAACTCCCAAAACAATCAGCGTAAATGATTCAGGAAGCTCATGCGGCGTTTTAATATTTTGAATACTTTGGTACGCAATAATGGTAGCTGAGATAACCAGAAAAACTACGACCAGAAAGGTGATTAAAGTTTCCGCCCGTCCATGACCATAAGGATGGTTCTTATCTGCAGGTTTGTTGGAATATTTTATACCGAACAAAACTAATAGTGATGAAAAAATATCTGTAGTGGACTCAATAGCATCTGCAATTAAGGCGTAGGAATTACCAAAATAACCTGCTAACCATTTGATTGCAGCTAAAGCGCTATTTGAGACTAAGCTAAAATAAATAGTTTTTACTGCCGTCTGTTCTTGTGTCATTTCAGTTTTCCTTAAGTATTTTTTTCGAACCAAAAGTAATACAATGAATTCATTTCTATTACAGTAATTGATTTTTTTTAATTTCTTAAAACTGATAATAATCATATCCATTTCTGACTATACTCATTTAGTACTCAATATATTACTTTTAGTTTTACAATTGTATTGTTTATAGTTTCAAACCAAAAATGCTGAAAACTATTGATATTAATGCCAATCGAGAGTATAAATAAATCTTGTGAGGGTAGGTCATGCTGAGTTATTGCAACATGTGGGAAGCCATCTCTTCCATTTCGGTAGGATTGGGATGGTATCAGGCAATTTGAGAAAATCTAACAAAAAAAATTTTTAGCGATGAAAATAACGATTAACGATAACAGGAAAATTTTAAATATACAGGAAGAATTCAATACTGTTTTCCCATATCTGAAACTTGAATTTTTCTCAAAGTCGCATAATTCGACCAGTGAATCTACAAAGAAGTTCGAAAAAAACAATTGCAATACGTTGGATGAATGCAGAACTATCCGAAATAATAATAAAATTGAAATTATACCTGAAATGACAGTGTTAGATCTGGAAAAATCTTTTAAAGATGTTTATGGACTCAAGGTACAGCTCTACAGAAAGTCAGGGAAAGTTTGGCTTGAAACTACTATTACAGAAGGGTGGACACTGGAGGAACAAAACAGGCAGGGAGAAGCACTTAGTAATACTTCCGAACAAAAATTAAAAACCGACTAAATGCGAATACCGATAATTGTAACGTCATCCACCTGATCCAGGTTTCCTTTCCATTCCAGAAACTCTTTTTCCAATATTTGCCCTTGCTCTTTTAATGGTAAGCCTGAAATGGCAGTCAACCTTTTTTTGAGCTGCTTTGACATATATTTTTTTCCTTTACTTCCTCCAAACTGATCGGCAAAACCATCAGTACCCATATAAATAATATCTCCTTTTTTTGCAATTATTTCCTGAAAAGCAAAAGGTTTCATATTTGAGTAAAATCCAACAGGCTGTTTATCGCCCTTGAATTCCTTGAAATTGGTCCTGTTATTCTGACAAGAAATTAAGTACATTGCAATATTGGCACCTGAATAATGAATTTTTACTTCATCAGAATTTCCCGATTTAAAGATAGAAATTAATGCGATATCCATTCCGTCTTTCCCTCCGGAATCAAGCTGATCCGGGTTAAGGCCTAATATTATTATACGCCTTAATTCATCTAAAATTTTAGCAGGTTCATCGATGTTTTTAGAATGTGAAATTTCGTTTAATAAACTTAAACCGATTAAACTCATAAAAGCCCCAGGTATTCCATGCCCGGTACTATCGGCGCAAGCAATTAATGTCCGATCCGGTAAATCAAATGCCCAATAAAAATCGCCACTAACAATATCTCTTGGCTTGTAAACAATGAAATAATTTTTTAATGTTTTGTTGAGTGTTTTTTCTGATGTTAAAAAACTTTGCTGAATGCGCTTTGCATAATTAATACTATCGGTGATGCTCTTGTTTTTTTCAGCAATTTGACCATAGGCTTGTTTCAAGTCTGTATTTTTCTCTTCAATTATTTCATTCTGTTTTAATATTTTTTTGTTGGCTGATTTAATTTTAAAATATGAATAAATGAATATTAATACGATGATAGCATTAATAGAATAGAACCACCATGTTTGCCAAAAAGGTGGATTGATAGTGAATTCAAACGAAACAGGCGATTCATTCCATACCCCTTCCCCATTATTTGCAATCAATAAAAACTCATAATCGCCCGGAGGAATATTTGAGTATGCTGCTTCTGTTTTCGCCGTTTCCTGACGCCAGTCTTTATCAAAGTTTTTAAGCATGAAACGGTATCTCACCTTTGATGGTGTAGTTAAGCTTACTCCAATAAAATTAAAGGTTAAATAATTCTTGTTATAAGGTAATTCGAGGTCGAATGGAAGATTGTCTTGAATAATAGAATTTGTATATTCTTTCCAATCTGTTTTTTGTGAGAACAAATCAACACTTTTCAGATAGGTATTGGGTTCGACGGTGTTTTTTCTGTCAAATTTTGGTTGAATAACCATCAGGCCTTTCTCAGCACCAATCCAGATTCTTTCTTGATTATCAACTAGGATAGAGTTTGGAATACATCCTTCCCCCATAAAACCATCGCCAACACCGTAATGATTTATAATATATGTTCCATCAACATTAAAATGTATTTTATCTAAACCATTTGGTAAACCGACCCAAATATTCTCCATTTTATCAATTGCAATTGATAAAACCATATTTGAGGACAAACCTTCTTTTTCTGTAATTCCGGAAAACTTGCCTTTCCGGAAAATAAATAATCCAGAATTGGTTGCAAACCACAAATTTCCCTTCTCATCACCTACTATACTTACAACACGTTTTTTTGTAAAACCATCTTTTTCCGAAAAGTACTTGATTTTAGCTCCATCATACATATATAGACCATCCTCTGTGGCAAACCAATAATTTCCTTTATTATCTTCAAAAATTTTGAAAACTAATTTTTTAAGGGTGGTATTTTTTTCAAACTCTTCAATTCTCCCATCAATAATCTTAGCAATACCTCCATTCGTTCCAAGCCAAATCTGCCCCTTTCTATCTATAAAAATATCATGACAAGAGTTTAAAACTTGATTGTCTTTTGATTCTATTCGAATGAAACTCCTTCCATTATATTTAAGTACTCCAAAACTAGTACCTATAAAATAATTCCCGTTTTTGTCTTCTGTTATAGCCGTTGTTACATCATATCCTGGCCTATCTTTCTGAGGAAAGTTTGTGAAAGAATGCCCATCATACATGCTAAGACCTTTGGCAGATCCAATCCAAAATTGCCCATCGTTGCTTTGATATATTTTGTTTATTGCATTAATTAACATTCCATCTTTTGTTGTATACATGAAAAATCGTTCGCTGGTTAACTGGGATAGTCCATTTTCTTTTGATGCAAACCATAAATTTCCTTCCTTATCCTGAAATATTTTCCAAATATTATCGTTGACCAAACCGTTTTTCTGAGTAAATTTTTGAAAATCTTTACCATTATACTTCAGAAGTCCGTTATTACATGCTATCCAAATATTATTATCCTTATCTTTCAAATAGCTGTAATACGTTAAGTTACCGGATAAATTTAAAGATGAAATAAGTCTAATTCCTTTTTTGCGCTCCTCAACAGATGAATCATTAATTTCATATAAACCTTCATTAGTAAAGAACCAGTAGTTATTATCACAAAATTCTAAAACCGAATACACAAAATTATTTTTGAATCCATCCTTAGAAGTATAATTTTTTAATATTTTCCCATCATAACTAAAAGCCCCATTGCCCAGTGTACTTAACCATAAATTTCGCTTGCTATCTTCGCATATATTAAAAATAAGGGCATTATCAACCGTTTCACTAATTTTAAAAATAGAACAACCCAAATCCTGAAAAATAGAAACTCCTTTCCCGGTTCCCAATAATACATTTCCTTTCGAGTCAATGAAAATAGTGTAAATTCTATTATGACTCAAGCCATTCTGAGTGGTATAGTTCTGAAAATGAGTTCCATCAAAAACCGACAAACCGTTGTTTGTTCCAATTAATATTCTTCCGCTCTTATCCTTTTTAATGCAATAAATTACATTATCAGCCAAACCATCTTTATCTTTAATGTAATCATAGGATTTTCCATCATATTTGGTTATTCCACCGCCATTCGTACCGAACCACATAACTCCCTTATCGTCCTGAAAAACAGCTAAAATTTGTTGTTGCGACAAACCTGTTTCAACAGTATAATTAGTGAAATTATATAACTGCCCTTCAGCTTTATTTAAAAGCGAAAGGAACAATATTATAAAAAGATTTTTTTTCAGAAATATTGACATAATACTAAATCGGGAGGACAGCTAAAGTAATAAAATTTTGGATGCAACAATTCAATCGAAAAAAAATAGGGGCAAAAGCCAGGGCTACCGCATCAGAATTTTAGTAGCTTATCTAAATATTGATTGTCCCATC
>JAVHPR010000050.1:0-1244 GCA_036170695.1 Bacteroidia bacterium | reverse complement strand
ATTACAAAACAATAAAAGACAGCATGTCTAAAGCAGATAAGCAATTTTTTTAATAGAAAAACTTTTTGTGTCTGAATACTTCAATAGATAAACACCGTTTTCCAATTGCCTTGTGTCAATTGTTTCTCCATTAAAATTTTGATTTTCATCTAAAATTTGTCCCAAGTAATTAATGATTTGAATTGTTTGTTTATTATCTGATTTCGTTCTTTGAATTGTTAAGTGGTCTGTAGCTGGATTTGGATAAACTGAAATTAGGTTATCATTTTGAATTTCTGGTACTCCCTCAATCCAATCCTCAACATATATATCGTCTATCATCCAACCATCATGTGGTGTATTAATGCTGTCTGTTATATAGGTAAATCTAAAAAGTAAAGTGTCACCATAGTTGGAATTATAAAAACCTAATTGTCCAGTCGATAAATTAAGGTCAAACCGCTTCCATCCAACTTCTGAACCTGTTAAGGTCGGTTTTGGGACTCCGTAGTTCCATTGAAAATTATATGCTGTGTCTTGAGTCAATAAATTAATCCAAACAACATGCGCAGAATCTCCTGAAAATTCAACTATTCCCCTGTCCGTGGAACCACCATTTATTTGATACCAAAAATGAAGTCCCAAAACACGAGGACCAGGAAATGTTATTGCATGGATAACATAAAATGTGGAAGTGTCGTTTGGAGGAATGGAATTTACTGTGTCGGTTACAATTACGTTTGGAGCGGAATGAGCGGAATCAAAAAATGTTTTATTTGGGTGTCCAACTTGCCAAATGCAATTTGGATTGGAAACGGTATCTCTAAAGACTTTGCAATAAGACCAAGAATACAAAGGAGAATCAAAGTCAAGAGAGAAATAAGTTTGCCCAAATGAAGTCAGCACTATTAAAGTCATCGAAATTGAAAGTGTAATTCTTTTCATTGTTGTCTTTTTTTGTCTTGTCCTGAAATAGGTTGACACTTTTTGTGAAGCAAAAATAGTCAAATTTACCATTGTCTTAAAATATCCTTTAGTGAGTTTTTATAGGCATAAGGAACTCTAAAAATGTCTTGGAATATGTCTAAAGACAGTACTTACAAGTATTGTTTCTAACTGCTAATTCCGTAAAACAGTTCTCTTTTTTTCGGCAGTCTTAATTTTTTTCGTTAGTCTGTCCCTATTCATTTTTCGTTAAAAAGTGTGAACCTACTAATAACTTCATAGGATAGGCGACATATAAAAAAAACTTGTATATTTGTGCA
>JAVHPR010000049.1:0-6371 GCA_036170695.1 Bacteroidia bacterium | reverse complement strand
CACCATTGTGTGGTTGGTGCGTTGGTTCTCCTCCCCTTCGGGGAGGTCGGGAGGGGCTATTTTTTTATTTATTGCCTTGTTATTTTTTATTTGCTCTTCTAACTTCGCGCAGGTAGGAGATACCACATCGATTTCTACTAAATCAGTGGAACAATCAAATTCCAAATCCATTCCCAAAGCTAAACCTCATTCACCCAAAAAAGCGACGTTAATGTCAGCCATTATTCCTGGCTTGGGACAGGTTTACAATAAGAAATATTGGAAAGTGCCGGTTATTTACGCAGGTATTTTTGGGCTGGCTTATTCATTTGATTTTAATCAGACGAGATATATTAAATACCGTAATGCCTATAAAGTGCGTCTTATCAATGGTCCTGGAACTGTTGGTAATTTCCCAAAATATTCCGACGAAAGTTTGGATATACTTCAAAAATTTTATGGGCGTTATCGAAATTTAACTGTTATTGGAGGAACGTTATTATATGTTATGAATATTTTAGATGCAAGTGTTGATGCACACATGTTTACATTTGATGTTGGCGATGATCTGTCATTCAACATCCATCCGGCATTGATGAATACAGCTAATGTTAATGTTTATACTGCCGGGCTTTCATTGAATATTAAGTTTTAACACCTCACCCCTTGATCCCCTCTCCGAAGGAGAGGGGGGGCTGTAAAAAAGGGAAATCGAAAAAAAAGAGAAAAAAAATAACAATAACACAAGATCAGCCAACTATTGGAATAATTAATTCACCTAACACCCCCTCTCCTTCGGAGAGGGGATTAAGGGGAGAGGTATCTATGTCAGAAGAATTCCTTCATCACATATGGAAATTCAGATTATTCAATCAGTCTGATTTGCAAACTACAACTGGTGATTCAATAGAAATTATAAAAGTTGGAACTCAAAATTTTGATGCAGGTCCTGATTTTTTTAACGCAAAACTAAAAATTGGAAATACGGTATGGGCTGGCAATGTTGAGATTCACGTTAATGCAAGTGATTGGAAAAAACATTTACATCAACAAGATAAAGCATACGACAATATTATATTACATATAGTGTATAACGCCGATGAATTGATTTACCGGGCTTCTGGTGAGACAATATCTACGGTCGAATTAAAGGACAAAATTGAGAAGAGAATAATTCAGAATTATTTGAATTTTAAATCGAGCAAAGATTGGATTCCTTGTGAGAAGCTTATCCGAAGAGTTCCTCAATTAATATTAAACAGTACACTTGACAGGTTGTTATTAGAAAGATTGGAACGTAAATCAAATTCTATTTCCGACAGCCTGAAAATAAATAATAACAACTGGGAAGAAACTTTCTATCAGTTTCTGGCGCGTAATTTTGGTTTTAAAACAAATTCGGAACCTTTTGAATTGCTTGCAAAATCACTCCCTTCCATTTTTCTTGCAAAACATAAAAACAGTTTACTTCAAATTGAAGCTCTGCTTTTTGGGCAGGCTGGTTTATTAAATGAACATCTGGAAGATAAATATCTACAGGCGCTACAGAACGAATACGTTTTTCTGAAACAGAAATTAAAATTGCAATCCATTGATGCTCATTTATGGAAATTTTTACGTTTACGACCTGTCAATTTCCCGACTATCCGAATCGCCCAATTTGCAAATCTGATTTTAAATTCAACTCATTTATTTTCAAAAATTATTGAAACAGAAAAATACGATGATTTGAAAAGACTCTTGAATGTGGATGTTTCTGAATACTGGCAAAGTCATTATGTTTTTGATAAGACAAGTGAACTCAAAACAAAGCATTTAGGGGAAGATTCGGTAAATAATATTATCATTAATACAATTGTTCCTTTTTTATTTGTTTATGGCAAACAAAGAGATGAAATAAAATATGTTGATCGTGCATTGCAGTTTTTAGAACAAACTACCGGAGAGAATAATTCAATAATCAGTAAATGGAGGGCTATGGAAATAACTTTTAAAAATGCCTATTCTACTCAGGCACTGTTGCAGTTAAAAAATGAATATTGCAATCATAAAAAATGTTTAAGTTGTATTATTGGTAATTATTTGCTAAAAAATTCTTAATTTAGTTTCCGAAAAAAATAAAAAAATGGTTAAAAGAATACAAGGTTGGTTTGAAGTACAGGCTTTTGGTGTTTGCGAATGGTGGGGTAATAAACTTGGTATTAGTATTACCAAAATTCGTATGTACTTTATTTATCTTTCATTTTTTACTGTTGGGTCACCGGTCATTATTTATTTTATTATGGCATTTATTTTAGAACATAAAAAATATTTTAAGCCACATCGCAGTAAGCGCAGAAGTGTATGGGACCTGTAAAATTAATTTTTGAGTTGTTGATTTTTAGATTTTTAGAGTTCTTAAAAATGTATCTGTAAATTACAAGAATCAATCAAAAATTCAACAATTCAGAAAATCTAAAATTCAATTATGTTTTCCTACCATCATTTTTCTAGAATTTATATCTCTTTTACGCTTCTTTTTATAACAGTTTGTTGTGGTATTATCGGTTTTATTGTTATTGAAGGCTTTAATTTTCTGGATGCCTTTTATATGACTATTATTACTGTTGCCACTGTCGGTTTTCAGGAAGTTCATCCCTTAACGAGCAATGGAAGAATATTTACAGCATTTTTAATTATCACAAGTTTTGGTACATTTGCTTACGCAGTAGCATCTATTTCAAAATATGTAATGGATGGAGAATTTAATCAATTATATAAAAAATATAAAGCATTGACAGCAATAAGTAAATTAGATAATCATGTGATTATATGTGGGTATGGACGAAATGGCCGTCAGGCAGCCCATGTGCTGAAAAAACACAACACAAGGTTTGTTGTTGTTGAAGAAAAGAAAGACATAGTTTCATCGGTCAATCATAAATATTCTGATTTGGTGCTGGAAGGTGATGCCACTATAGATGAAGTATTATTGAAAGCTGGTATTACCAAGGCGAAGGCTTTAATAACTACATTGCCAATTGACGCTGATAATGTTTTTATTGTCCTTTCTGCACGTGCACTGAATCCTAAGTTAATTATCATCAGTCGTGCATCAGAAGATAATTCGGATAAAAAATTAAAAATTGCAGGTGCAAATAATGTTATAATGCCCGATAAACTTGGGGGGGCACACATGGCTTCTTTGGTTATGAAACCTGATGTAATTGAGTTTGTAGATTATATTACCGGGCAGGGGGGAGATAATATTCGGCTTGAAGAAATAACATTTGCCAATCTTTCTAATGAATATCAAAAAAAAACCATTCGCGAACTGGAAATACGTAATAAATCAGGGGCAAATATTATTGGATTTAAAACTGCACAGGGCGAGTATGTTATTAATCCGAGTGCTGATACCATTATTATTCCTGATGCAAAATTATTTGTACTTGGTACCACTGAGCAAATTAAAAAGTTAAGAGAGTTATTTGTGTAATTTTTCCTCTCCTTTGGAGAGTGGCATTGCGAGAGTATGAAAAAAATTTTAATTACCGGAACTAACGGATTACTCGGTCAGAAACTTGTATATAATTTAATTAAGCGTGAAGATGTTCAGGTAATTGCAACTTCTGTTGGTGCTAATCGCCTGTTAAAAAAAACTGGATATGTATACGAATCCCTTGACATCACTAGTAAAACCGAGCTGGAAAAAATTTTCTCAAAGTATAATCCTGATGTTGTTATAAATACTGCTGCAATGACTAACGTTGATGCATGCGAAACAAAGCAGGAGGAATGTTGGGCTTTGAACGTTATTGCAGTTCAGAATATTGTCAATGTTCTCGAAAACTCATCTCCTTTGGAGAGGGGCAGGGGTGAGGTGAAACCTCTGCTTATCCATTTATCTACTGATTTTATTTTTGATGGAGAAAAGGGAACGGAATATCTGGAAACAGATACACCTAATCCTCAAAGCTATTATGCACTTTCAAAATTTGAATCCGAAAAAATTGTACAAAAAAGTAAAATCAATTGGGCGATTGTGCGAACCATTATTATTTATGGAATTGTAGATAATATGAGCCGCACAAATATTGTTTTGTGGGCCAAAGATGCATTAACAAAAGGGCAAAAAATAAATGTAGTGGATGATCAATTTCGTTCACCTACACTTGCTGAGGATTTAGCTGCGGGGTGTATTTCGATTGCCGACAAAGGTGCGACAGGTATTTATCATATGTCCGGAAAAGAAACAATGAGTATTTTAGAATTGGTTTATAAGGTAGCTGAATTTTGGAAATTAGATAAATCATTAGTTAACCCAATCAAATCAAACACATTAAATCAAGCGGCAAAGCGCCCGCCTTATACAGGTTTTGTGATTGATAAAGCAAAACATGATTTGGGATATAATCCGCATTCATTTGTAGAGGGCCTGGAAATATTGGATAAACAGCTAAATACGATTTAATTGTATTTTGGGCATTGTTAATTTAGTGATGTAATCCATAATATTAAACATAAGTAATCTTTGTGCCTTTGTGTCTTAGTGGCAAAAAATAGTCATGCCGCCATGACGAAAAGACGATAAGTAAAATAAAGAACAATACTATACAGCAATGCCATCTGATATTTTGAAAAATAATGTTTTTTAATCAATAAATTTTATTCAACATGAAAACAATCTTTACTTTTTTGCTGTTTCTTTTCATAAATGTTCATTTTGTTTTTTCACAAACCTGGAAAACATATCCATACGCACAAGCTGGCAGTGTTTTGAATTTCGCATTGGATGAAGGGTGGCATCAGCCCGAACCTGTCGAGTGGTGGTACACAACAGCCCAGGTTACCGGTAGCACTACAGGTCATAAATATGATGTAATGCTTACTTATTTTGATTACCCTACATTTCCATTCGATGGTTTTAGAATATTTAATATAGCTGACCAAAATACAGGGCAGTTTTATAAACAAACATCTCCGTGTAATTATCCCGTAAATTCTGCAACTCATCAGGAAATCAGTGCATCACCGGTGGGCGGCGCTTTAGAAGAATTTTCTACCCAAAAAGATTCGTATGGAAATCTTATTCCTTTTCAATATCATGCAAAAGCTGCGGCTCCGACTTACAGTATTGATTTAAATTATAATTGTTTGAAACGACCATTAATGGTTGGAGGTACCGGTTATTTATATCAGGGAGCATCTTCTTATACATACTATTATTCACTTACTACTTTAACTGTTACCGGATCTATAACTGTTAACGGGCTAACTGAAAATGTTACTGGTACAGCCTGGCTGGATCGCCAGTGGGGAAACTTCAACCCTTTGAATGGAGAGCAGTATGAATGGTTTTCGTTTCAGCTTTCTAATGGAATGGATATGAATGTCTGGAATGTTTTTACCCCTCAAAGTTTAATTCCTGATTTGCCAACCTATAAAATATGCAGCGAATATATAAATGACTCTACTGATTTTACTACTTCTGATTTTCAACTCCAACGTCTTGCTTATGAATATACACCAGACCTTTTAAAGTGTTATGCTAAAAAATGGAAATTTACTCAGGGGAATATTGATTTAACGGTATCTACAAACCTACCTAACTGTGAGGTTTCAACACCTTTTCGATTTTACGAAGGATCCACTACAATAACCGGAACAGTAAACGGGCTTGCGGTAACAGGCATGGGGTATGCCGAGTTGCTTCATTCCTATGCAAATCCTTTAATTTCAATTCAGCATCCTGTATTACCTATCACCGTGAGTGACACTATAACGCTTGCCTGGAATATTTCAAACCCTGACGATGGTCGTGATTTGGTTTATGATGTTGCCTTAAGCATTGGTAACAATCTTTCGTTTATTACTATAGCGTCCAATATTTCTAACCCTTACTATTTGTGGAACACAGCGGCAGTCCCAGATGGAACAGATTGTTGGTTTCGTATTATCGGACATTCAATTGACAGTGCACTTTTTGGTTCAACGATTACCCTTAGCCCTGTGCATATTAATAAAGCATTGGGCATTAAAAAGCTGACCGATAAAAACAAACTTACTATTTCTCCGAATCCCTTTACATCTCAAACAACAATTGCATTTAACCAGGATCTGAAAAGTGCAACACTGAAAATATACAATATCGTTGGTAAAGAAGTGAAGACTTATCCATTTTCAGGTAACAAAGTCATTTTAGAAAGAGGAGAACTGAAAGCCGGTATTTATTTTATAAAAGCGTTTTCCGAAAAAGAATTACTTGCGATTGAAAGGATAGAGATACAATAAACCTGAGTTTTTCTACCAAAATACTTCCTTTTTGAACTTTATGCCATTTTATGAACTTAAAATGGCTAGTGTCAAGTCAAGTTTGTTTTGTCGCATTGTTGGTCATTCCGAACTTGTTT
>JAVHPR010000048.1:0-6375 GCA_036170695.1 Bacteroidia bacterium | reverse complement strand
CGCTAATATATATGCCTGAAAATATTTATCCCCCAACTTTTCCGATTGACCCATTATTTCCAATCCGTGGGCTTCACCGCAACTTTTACGATGGGATTCTGGAGATCGTTGGTTGGTGCAAATAAAAATATGTTTATCGTAAATCATGGTTCAGTTTTTTTACAAATCTACGGATTAGGAAATCAATAACCGCGAAGCATAGCCTCGAGTTGTCTGCGTAATATTTGCCACAGATTTCGCAGATTCACACAGAAATATATGTGGCAATTTGCGAAATCTATGGCAAAGAAACAGCAAAAATTAATTGTTTATGCGCAAACGGAGGCATCCTTCCCTGAATATTTTTATTCCTCACCTTACCGCCTGTGATTATGTAACGGAACTTTCAAATATAAATGTCCTCCCCAAGGTCTTCGACAAGCTCAGACTGACGGCGCGCGAGTCATATTGAGCCTGTCGAAATATGTGCGATGGCTTCTTAAATACTTTTGTTAAAGGTAATTTCAAAATTATTTTAAAATTTAGGCTTCATTAGGGATTATTGATGAAGTATCTTTGGAGGGGCGATACGGTAAAGTAAACCTAAACTCACTTCCTTTACCTGCTTCACTTTCAACCCAAATTTTACCTTTGTGTTTTTCAATAAACTCTTTACAAAGTATCAATCCTAAACTTGTGCTTGGTTCATTTGCTGTTCCCGGTCTTGAAAAATTAGCATCAATTCTGAACAGCTTATATTGCTGTTCCTTTGGAATTCCAATTCCTGTATCAATAACAGCCACTTCCACACAATTGTTATCCGGTTTTGCTGTAATGGTAATTGTTCCGCCATTATTAGAAAATTTAATAGCGTTTGTTATCAGATTACGGAAAACGACAGCCAATATGTTTTCATCAACTTCAAAAATTAAGTGTTCGGGTATTTCGTTTGCTATTATAATATTTTTTTCTTTTGCAAGTTCATCAATCAGTTTGATACTTTGAGACACACTGTTTTTAAAATTTAATTCTTTGGGGGTAAACGCGATGCCACCTGTTTGAGATTTGGCCCATACTAACAGATTATCCAATAGAGCATAACCGTTGCTGGAAGCTTTGGAAATCATTGCAGCTTTTGCTTTACTTTTAAGAAGATCATTTTTTTCTAAATGCCTAGTAAGCAATTCGGCACTACTCATTAAAATCGCAAACGGGTTTTTTAAATCATGGGCAATTATTGAAAAAAATTTGTCTTTCGTTAAATTTGATTCAGTAAGTTTTGTTGCCGTTTCTTTCAGTGCCTGTTCATTTTCTATGTTTTTTGTTATATCTGTTGCAATTTCAAATCGTACTAAATTTCCGTTGGTCCATTGTATTGCCTGATCATGGCATTGATACCATCTATTGGTAACTATGTTCCGAAATTCCCATATATGAAGCTGATTGGCGTTTCCTTGTGCATCTACTAACAAATGATTGGTGCAAAATTCACAGGGTTCTGTTTTTCCATGCAATGCTGAATAGCATTTTTTTCCGATTATTTTGCCAAACAAATCAGTAACAAATTTATTAACGAACAAGATTTCATGATTTGTCATATCAGCAACATATACCATAGAATCAATTGCATCCATTGAAGTGTGGAAGCGTTCACTTTCTTCTTTCAATATCTGCTGTGCTTTTTTATTTTGAGAAATGTCAAGAATATGAAACAAAAATCCTGCTTTCTGATTTTCAGGGGTTTTGAATGATGTTGCTAAACAGCTGAGGAAACAAGTACCCGATTTACTTGAATTAGGTATCCTTATTTTCTTTTCAGAATCAAAGTCTAACTTAATTTCTAAATGAACGTTTTTACCCTTTTTGATATCTCTTATTTGTTGTATTGAAAGATGATGCCCTCGAAAAAGATTGAATCCTATTAAATCCTTCACATTTTTAATACCCAATATTGCCAGATTGGCCTGATTACAGTCCAATAAATTACCCTCGTAATCATATAGTTCAAGCCCGATGGGTGATTGATTAAAAGCACTTTTGAATTTCCCTTCACTTTCCAGTAAATCCTGTTCGGCTTTTTTACGTTCAGTAATATCAAGTAAATGTAGCAAAAAACCTGTTTTTTCGTTTCCCTTTATTTTGAAGGATATTGCTACACAATTAAAGAAATAGCGTCCTGATTTCTTAGGTGTGTATAAGTTTAATTTTTTTACAAGATCAAAATCAAATTCTAATTCAAATTGAACATCTTTGCCTTCTTTGATTTCCTTTTTTTGTAGTTCGGTAAGGTTAGGATCCTCAAAAAGATTGAACCCTGCTACTTCATTAATACTACCAATCCCAAACATGGAAAGGCAAGCAGGATTACAATCTACTAATTTACCATCGAAATCATAAATCTCAAGCCCAATGGGTGATTGGTAAAAAATATTTTTAAATTTTTCTTCGCTTTCTATTAAATCCTGTTCTGAGTTTTTACGCTCAGTAATGTCCTGAACAATGGCGATTTGAAAGTTTTCTCCTCCGGCTACTTCTCCCATGGAAGAGGCTGTAAGTATTGCCCAAACTACTGTTCCATCTTTCCTGATATATCTTTTTTCTACAGAAAAGTCTCCTATTTGTTTTTTGATAAGCCGATCCTGATTATACAAACTTTCTTTGAGATCCTCTGCATACGTAACTTGTTTAAAAGTAAGGGCAAGCATTTCTGGAATACTATAGCCAAGCATCTCAGCTAACTTTTTATTTACTTTAACAAATTTACCGGTAGTTATGTCCACCTGAGCGACACCAACTCCGGCAAGTTCAAATAATTTTCTGAATTTGAATTCACTTTCCAGTAAATCCTGCTCTGCTTTTTTACTTTCAGAAATATCCTGTACAATAGTAATGTGATGCCTGATACCTTCTTCGGCCTCCCACAGGGACGTTACTGTGCGCTTTACCCAAACTATCTTTCCGTCTTTGCGGATGTACCTCTTTTCTGTTGAAAACTCTGTGTGATTTTCATTTATTAATCTATCATGAAACTGTAAACTTATTTCAGTATCATCGGGATGGGTGAAGTCTTTAGAAGTAAGTTTCATCATTTCATCAATAGTGTAGCCGACAATATCAGCAAACTTCTTATTTATTTTTATAAATCTTCCGGATGCTGATTCAACCTGTGCAACGCCCGCTCCGGCCTGTTCAAATAAGTTTCTGAATTTTAATTCGCTTTCTGCTGTTTTTTGATTCGCTATCTTTAATTCTGCTGTTTTTCCCTTTTTTAATAATAAATTGGCATACCCATTTTTGGTCAGAATAAGAGCTAAAGCACTATTAAATTGTTTTAAGGTTTCAACTTTTTTACGTGAGATTACAGGCACCTCATTAAGATAATTTAAATACTCAGTTTTATCGAAACCGTATTTCTCTGCCTGGTTTTCAAAATAAGGAATCTCTATGATTTCATCATCGAAAAAAAATTGTCCCAAAAAAATGTTTGCAATGTGTTTATCTTCAATAATAATGGGGTATGCAACATCCCATAAGCCATTTTTGCATTTGTAGGCAACAGGGGTTTTTGTTTTCAGATTTTGTTGCATATAATTATCACTTTCAATGCAGTGATAACTTGTTTCGGGATTAATGCGATGAAAACAGGTGCATATTTTTTGCCAATTGGCAGCCACTAAAATTTTATTATTAACATCGATTATTGCAATAGCGCAGCCTGCCAATTCGGATAGGTGATTTATCAATTGCTGCAAATCGGGGATATCAATTAAATCAGAAAAAGAAAAATCGGAAATGCCATGTAAACCTGGTGACATTTTTTTAATATCAGGTATTAATTTCCCCATTATTCCGAATTTTAATTGTAAAGGTATTACTACAAATGTATGGTATATAACTACAAACCATGACAAATTTTTATGATTTTAATTAGCAGATAAAATGATTTACATCACTTAGCCATTTTTTTTAACAAAAATAATTGAATGAAAATGGATACCCGGTTTGTTTTAAGCAGTTAATACTAAATAGCTGACAAGTAGACTAAAGGGTTATTCCGAATTTATTTCGGAATCCAGTTCCAATAGATGCTGAAACAAGTTCAGCATGACAAGGCATTGATAAACTTGGTAGCTGTTTAGTATAAGATCCCAAGTAATTAACAATTGATTATTAACAAGAATTACATTTTGCTTTTTGAATAAAGCATAATAGCATTATTTTCGGTAAAAATAAATTGATTTATTATGGAAAATTTAAATTCAACAAAACCATCTGCGCTGGTTACATTAATTTCTGTGTTTTTTTTCTGGGGATTTGTTGCTGCAAGTAACGATATTTTAATTCCGGTTTTTAAAGAAAAACTGAATCTTGAACAGTGGCAGTCGCAAATGATTTCGTTTGCATTTTATGTTGCATATACTGTTGGTTCAATATTGTATTATCTAATTTCAAAAGCTTCCGGGGGGGATATTCTCAATCGAATTGGGTATAAAAATGGAATAGCTCTCGGGCTTGTGGTTTCTGCTTGTGGTACCTTATTGTTTATTCCTGCAGCAAATAATGCTTCTTTTCCATTAATGATTTCAGGATTATTCATTGTAGGATTGGGTTTTTCTTTGCAACAAACCGCCGCTAATCCGCTTGCAATAGTGATGGGAGACCCAAGAAAAGGATCACAGCGACTTAGTTTGGCGGGTGGTATTAATAACGTAGGAACTACTATTGGTCCTTTGTTGGTCAGTTTCGCTATTTTTGGATCTATCACTGCAGGGAGTTCTTCCATAGCAAGTATTGAGAGTATAAAAACGCCTTATCTAATTCTTGGCGCTGCATTTTTAGTGGTGGCGGTGATTTTTAAATTTTCATCCATCCCTAATAGAATTCCTACCATAAATGATGAAATTGCAGAAAACAAATCATCTCCTAATCCGGATCGGAAAAGTGCCTTGAAATATCCACAATTAATTTTGGGAATGATTGCCATCTTTGTTTACGTTGGTGTTGAAGTTTCAACAGCAAGTAATTTACCCGAATTTATGAAGCAGCATGCCGGGATTACAACAGATAAGATTGCTCCCTATGTTTCTTTGTTCTGGGCAAGTTTAATGATCGGTCGCTGGACATCTTCAGTGGGAGCATTCGATTTAAAAGGAGGAATAAAAACAATTCTTAATTTCCTGATGCCCTATATTGCGTTTGGAGTTTTTCTGATGGTTAACAAAATTGCAAATCAGGACATTACTCCATTTTATATTTATGCATTTGTTATTGTTGCATTGATAGGTGGTGATATTGCCAGTAAAGGAAATCCAGCCCGACAATTATTGATTTTTTCAGGATTAGGAATAATAGCATTATTTGTTGGGATGTTTTCCTCCGGAATGGTAAGTGTTTATGCGTTTATCAGTGTGGGATTGTTTTGCAGCACCTTATGGCCTTGTATCTATACACTGGCAATTGCAGGTTTAGGAAAACACACCAATGAAGGATCCAGTTTTTTGATTATGATGATTATGGGTGGAGGTTTCATCAGTTTATTACAAGGCGCATTGTCATCCGATAATTTATTAGGTATTCAATGGAGTTACCTGGTAGGGGTGGCTTGTTTTGCGTATTTAGCATATTATGCCTGGAAAGTGGTTTCAATACTAAAATCTCAGGGAATAAATTATGATGCAACAAATTCAGGTCATTGATATTAATTTTTAGAATGAAATCTTTTCTCCCGGGTTATCAAAAAATAATGCTGCCATACTTGTTGCAACATCATAGTGTGGAATGAAATTAAATTATTACATAAGCCGAAAGTTTTCGCAATAACCTTTAACTAAGCATATTCCAAAGTGATAACAGATAATTATATTAATTTTGTCATTGTGTTTGATAACAATATTTAAAAACATGGAAAATCTCCCTGTAAACAGGGTCGATATTAAACTTAAGAAAAATAAATAAAAGTGAAAAATATCATTATTATAGTTTTGGTCGTAGGTGCGTTGCTGGCGCTGAAGTTTTTTTTATTTCCATCTCAATCAACTATTGGTAATGGTCCTAAACAAAACAAAGTTGCACCCAATATAGTGTCGGCTTATATCATTAAAACTGAAAAGCTGGAGAATACAATTTATGCTTCGGGTACCATCCTTGCCAATGAAGAGGTTGAATTAAAACCCGAAATAGCAGGTAAAATAGTTCAGCTATTGGTAAATGAAGGAGCCCCGGTATCTAAAGGCCAGTTGTTGGTAAAAATTAATGATGCCGATTTACAGGCACAATTAAAAAAATTGCAATTGGAATTTGAATTGGCAAATACGCAACTGAAACGTCAACAGGAATTATTAAAAATAAATGGTATCAGTCAGGCTGATTTTGATGTAACGCAAAATAGCGTAAACA
>JAVHPR010000047.1:0-1268 GCA_036170695.1 Bacteroidia bacterium | reverse complement strand
TTTACAGAGTTAAGTTGTTGACAATCAAATTGTTAATAACACCGAAACTTTAGTGGATACTATAGGTAAACAGATTACAGGCTGGAGTAAAAGCCAACCTGCATAATGCCGGAATTACTGCTGTTGTAACCCTCCCTTTTTTAGTACAGGTCAAAAATAGATATTTTTATTAATTTCATATTCGTTTGGTTTATGGCTTAAATAAATAGTTTGGAACTTTTCGTTCCGACTTCTGTTGGAATTTTAAGTAATACAATTACTTAATATGTATTAGTCCAATGTGGGGGATAAAAAAATATACTCATATCTACAAATGCTTTTCACCTCTTGATTTGTAAGTATGGTGAGGTTAAAAGCTAAGTGCCAACCTAAAGATTTTCAATTACCCGTTTCATTTTTTGTCGAACTTCTTCTGCAATGTCTGTTAGCAAAGGATTTTGAACTGCCTGCATAGAAGCCACGGGATCAACAGTAGATACTTCAATTTCGCCAGGTACCTTTTCCTGAATAATAACATTACAAGGCAACATCAGTCCAATTTTATCTTCAGCTTGTAGTGCTTTATAAGCAAAAGACGGATTGCAAGCACCCAAAATTTTATAGTTGTAAAATTCCACATCCAGCTTTTTTTTCAAAGTTGCTTTGATGTCAATTTCTGTTAATACCCCAAAACCTTCTGTTTTTAAGGCATCCGTAACTTTTTGAATGGCGTTTTCAAAACTGCCGCCAATTGTTTTACTGAAATAGTAGTCCATGTTTTTAATTTTTTTAGATTAGGGTAGAATCTTTTTTCACAAATGTAAATACCATTCAAACTTTTGATTTGAAAATTTCTCGAAAATCAATAAATTGAATGGCAATTTAAGAAGAATTCATTTTTTTGCCATATATCATAACCTAAAATACACTGAAGTGAAGTGAAGGCCGTAAAAACATGTTTTAACAAGCCACAAGCCACTAAGCCTCCCCCAACAGCTTAAAGGGTCAAAAGACGAACCAGGGGCCTGAAATTAATTCAAAATTCAATGGTTCATTTTTTTTGCTCGATGAAAATTTGTTTCGTTCTGGCGAACACCAAAGCATGGTGGAAATAGCAAGCTCCCGCTAATTTTCCAAAATGCCTTTGTTGTAAAAACATCTCTAAAACGATTCACCATTGATTTTTTTTGCGAATGAATGTTTTCAAGCGGTTTTGAAGTTTTGAATCAACGAACTAAATAGAGTCTCCTCATAAACTCAGCGAATATTTTTTTAACTTTAGAACAAAG
>JAVHPR010000046.1:0-1279 GCA_036170695.1 Bacteroidia bacterium | reverse complement strand
AGGAAAAATTCAGGAGTCGGTTTCCAGGCAAGCTTATGTTCGTGAAATGGGCGTTCAGACGGGGAAAGTGCCGAAGGTAGGAGTAAATATTTTTACCCGAGAAGAAGAAGCAAAGGATGTTGAATTTCATCCATATGATCCTAAAAGTGCGGATACCCAAATTGGTAAATTAAAGAAAATAAAAGAAGGTAGAAATAATGAAAAAGTAACCGCTTGCTTAGCGGCAGTAAAAAAAGATGCTCTGAATAACAAGAATTTAATGCCTTCAATTATTGCTGCGGTAAAGGAATACTGCACAGTAGGTGAAATAGTAAAATCTATGAAAGAGGTTTATGGCGAGTTTAAAGAACCAATATTTTTTTAATTAGAGATATAGTGTTCGGCTTGTCATATGACACGAATTTCACGAATTAAAATTATATACGATTCCCCCTTGTTGCCCTGGTTGGAATTCCCCCTTGAAAAGGGGGCTAGGGGGATTAAAAACGAAGAATCACTCTAATAAATTAGAGAAATTTTGTCAATATTTTACAAAGGATAATAAATAGTAAATGTATTCAAAAAAAATTACCGTCTTAAGTTTAGAACAGGCATTAGCATTACCTTTTTCCACCCAACGCATGGTTCAGCAAGGTTGGAGGGTGATTCGTGTGGAGAGTCCGGCTGAAGAAGGTGGTGGAAATGCAGGTGATCCTAACCGCTATATTGGTGCTGACTTGGGTTTTCACGATTTGCACTCCTATTATATTGCCCCGAATATTGGTAAGGAAGCAATCACAATTAATCTAAAAAAGAAAGAAGGACAAGAACTTCTTCTGCAGATAATTAAAGAACAGAAGGTAGATGTTTTTATGTGCAACACGCTACCTAAAGGATATAAAAATCTTGGTATTGATTACGAGACATTAAAAAAAGCAAATCCTGAAATTATATGGTGTGGCATTTCTGCAATGGGACCTGAATACCCCGATCGTGCCGGTTATGATCCTGCATTGCAAGCCTTGATGGGTTATACCTATTTAACCGGTGAACCAAATGGGAAACCGGTACCAAGTGGTATCCCGATCATTGATTTAAAAGCAGGCGATGAAGCCTTCACTCAGGTAATTTTGGCAATGCTTGAAAAAAACAATACCGGCAAAGGAAAAGAAATTCACATTTCAATGGCGCAATGCGCGGCTTCCTGGCTGATCACTGCTTTGCCCCAGTTGGAGTTTGTAAAAAATGATAATGAATTATTTACCCGCAGCGGAAACGAACACAGGAGTTTTATTCCCTG
>JAVHPR010000045.1:0-1284 GCA_036170695.1 Bacteroidia bacterium | reverse complement strand
ATTATAAAGCATGGAATATTGTTCAGCGTGGTATTCGTTATCTCGATAATGAAGTACGCAAAGACTACGAATGGCTCAAAAAACATTATACAGCAAAACAAATGGCTGAAAATCATTTATCAGATATTGAAATTCAGTATCTTTATATGAGAAGTTATTATACAGATAAATTAGAAATTCAGTCGAACTGTAAAGAAGGTTATGAATATTTCCGCGGGCAGGCTCAAAAATACTGGCTCGAACAGAATAAATATATGCAGGGAATGATTGCTCTTGCACTATATAGAACTGGCGACAAAACTCTTCCAACAAAAATTTTGGCTTCGCTAAAGGAATTTTCATTAAACAATGAAGAAATGGGAATGTACTGGAAAGAAAATGACGGTGGGTATTATTGGTGGCAAGCTCCGATTGAAACTCAGGCATTATTAATTGAAGCTTATGATGAAATTTCGGGCGACCAAAAAGCAGTTGACGATATGAAAGTTTGGTTGTTAAAACAAAAGCAAACACAGGATTGGAAAACAACAAAGGCAACAACAGAAGCAATTTATGCTCTTTTGTTACGAGGAACAGATTGGCTTGCAACTGAACCTAATGTTGAAATTACTGTTGGCAGTATAAAAATTGACCCTAAAAATATGCCAGACCAGAAAGCCGAAGCTGGAACAGGTTACATTAAAACTTCATGGACCGGCTCAGATATTAAATCTGAAATGGGAAATGTAACTGTTGTTAAAAAAGACGAAGGTGTGAGCTGGGGTTCTTTGTATTGGCAGTATTTCGAGCAATTAGATAAAATTACTCCACACGAAACACCGCTAAAACTCAGCAAAAAACTTTTTATTGAAAAAATGGGAATGGCTGGTAAATCAATGGATGAAGTAAAACAGGGAACTGACATTAAAGTTGGCGATAAAGTTATTGTTCGTATTGAACTTCGTGTTGACCGCGAAATGCAATATGTACACATGAAGGATATGCGTGCAGCTGGTTTCGAACCAATTAATGTTATTTCAACTTATAAATGGCAGGATGGATTGGGATATTACGAATGTACAAAAGATGCTTCAACAAATTTCTTTTTCAGTTATTTACCAAAAGGAACTTATGTTTTCGAATATCCTGTTAGAGCTACTTTAGCCGGCGATTTCTCAAACGGAATCAGCAGTATTCAATGTATGTACGCACCGGAGTTTACATCGCATTCGGAAGGAATTAGGGTGAAGATTAAATAAAAAAAGGCGAAGTTTACTTCGCCTTTTTTAGTTGTTTTTTAACTTT
>JAVHPR010000044.1:0-6480 GCA_036170695.1 Bacteroidia bacterium | reverse complement strand
AGGCGGTTGAATATTATACCGAGTTATGGAATGAGGTTCAGGAACGGATGAGACTAGGGCTTGGTCCTGTTACTCCAGAAGGAGAGATGAAGGAACAAAAGTTCCGTTTGGTAATGGAAGGCCCGCCTAACTGGACAAATTTCCGTGAATTCTGGAAAATATTTTACGATATGGGAGCTGTTATCGTGGCTTCTTCATATACCAAAGTTGGTGGCGTTTATGACTTAGGATTCCGTCACGACCCTAAAGAACCATTGGAAAGTCTGGCAAAATATTGCATGAGTTGTTATACCAACATGAATCTGCCACAGCGGGTAGACTTGCTTGAAAAATATGTGAAAGAATACAAAGCTGATGGTTTCCTTATTAATTCCATCAAGAGTTGCAACTCTTTTTCAGCCGGGCAGCTGATGATTATGCGCGAAATTGAACAACGCACAGGTGTTCCTGTTGGTTTTATTGAAAGTGATTTAGTAGATCCTCGTTACTTCTCCTATGCGAACATCAAAAACCGCTTAGAATCATATTTCCAGATGCTTGAACAACGAAAAGTTATATTAAAACAGGAGGGTGTTATTTAGTTGAACGTTTCAGATTTTTAAAATAAATCTTTATTAACAAAATGAAAAAAATACTCTTTACATCTGTACTTCTTGTCATAATTGCTTTGAACGGCAAGGCACAAATTCCTAATGACGGATTTGAAAACTGGGACTCCATAGGTGTGGCAGAAAATCCGACAGACTGGTCATCTTTTAACAATTTTTACATTTATAATGTCCCTACACTTTCCTTTAAAACAACTGATAAACATTCAGGAACTTATGCTTTAAGGGTAATAAGTGATACAGCTAACGTACCACCTCCATTTGGAACAAGTATACTTGATACGTTAACCGGTTTTGTATTTCTTGGAGCCCCTGATATGAACAACCCCGGCATTCAATATACCAACCGCCCTACAGAAATTAAAGCATGGGTAAAAGGAACGATTATGCCAGGAGGCAACGCTATGATAATTGCAAAGCTGAGAAAATGGAATGCTACAACCCATATGAGAGAGCAAATAGGGATGGCTGTATATACCATGACGAGTACCTCTTATAGTTATACACAAGTTTCAGCACCTTTTAATTATACGCTCTCTTTTATTCCTGATACACTCGAAATCAGTATTATGGCAGGCAATGGTGGTCCAGGAGCATTTATTGTGTCCGGAAATAATTTTTTTGTAGATGATATTTCCTTTACACTTCCACTTGGAATAAATGAAAAAAGCAAAGAAAAACCGAGTATATCTATTTTTCCTAATCCAGCATCTGATAAAATTACAATTAGTAGTTTAGATAAAATAAAAGAAATTAAAATTTACAATATTCTTGGTGAGCTAGTATATGAGTCAATTCCTTCAATTTCTAACACCCCAATAAATATTAACCTGAGCGCTAAGCCTAAAGGAATTTATTTTGTAAAAATTTATGGCGAGGAAAAAAATTACACTGAGAAAATTGTGATTCAATAATAAAATTAACCAATGGCAGAAAATAATTCTGTTCATTAAAAACAATAAACTAAGATTCGTTAATCTATAACAATTCGTCATCTGTAACCTATGAACAAATATTATCTCGGAGTAGATCTTGGCTCCACTACATCAAAAGCGGTAATCATCAATGAACAGGATGAAATCATCGGGCGAGGTATTACCAATACCCGCGCAAACTATTCTGTTGCTGCCGATATTGCCCGTGACGAAGCTGTTTTCAACGCCCGGTTTTCAATTCTTCAGAAAAAACTGGAAGAAGAAATAAAAGTAAAACCGGAGTATAAAAAATATATCAAGGATTTAGAAAGCGTTTTTCAATATGAACAATTTAAAGTTCGTTTAGATAAATTGGGCGATGAATTATTGAAAACATGTAATACATTTTTCAAAGACGAAAAAAAGAGGGAAGAAATTCTCGGGCATCTGAGAAATATACGAAGAACATTCAAACCGGTAATTAAACGCGATTACCTCTATAATAACCTTGGAGAAAAAAATCAGTTCTTCCGTGATATTGTTTCTGAAAAATATAATGAAGAAGTAAACAAATTGGATATGTCGCTTTTTGAGCCCCTGATGACGGTATGGGACAAAAGTATCAGTCCGGCTGAAAATGAACGTGTCATGTTTAATTTTCAGGAGCTTGTTCAAAAAGCAATGGAGGAGTTAAAAGACAAATACAAAAATCTTCCTGACACAATTGCCGATGTAACCAATGTAAATTTTGATGCCGAAATGAATTTGCTCAAAGGGAACTTTGATCAGGTTTCAGAATCGCTTCGTAATCATATCAATGAAATTGCTGCATTAGAATTTAATATTACCAACATGACCGGAACAGGTTACGGCAGGGCGCTATTGCCTTTCCCACAAGATTGCATTCGTTCCGAAATTTTATGTCATGCTTTTGGAGCACACGCAATTTTTCCGGATACAAGAACAGTACTTGACATTGGCGGACAAGATACCAAAGCAATACAAGTTGATAAATACGGACTTGTTACAAGTTTTCAGATGAACGACAGATGTGCTGCCGGTTGTGGACGCTACCTTGGTTATATAGCCGATGAAATGAGCATATCAGTCAATGAACTTGGCCCTATGGCAATGAAAGCTGAAAAAGAAGTAACCATTTGTTCTACTTGCACTGTGTTTGCAGGAGCAGAGCTTCGCGAGCTAACAAACCTGGGTGAAAAACGCGAAGATATTTTAGGCGGATTACATAAAGCTATCATTATGCGCGCAATGTCACTCATTGCACGTTCTGGAGGTGTATATAATGAATTTACCTTTACCGGTGGTGTTGCAAGGAATCCGGCAGTAAATAAATACCTCGGGCAGCTTGTAAGAGAAAATTACGGTGACAAAATAAAAATAAATATCCATACCGATTCTATCTTTATGGGAGCACTCGGTGGTGCCATGTTTGCACGAAGAAATATTCAGGCAGATTTGCCAAGCTCTGGCAAAAATAAGGCTTAGCATAAAAAATTAGATAGGAGATGTGAGATATGAGCTGTGGGATGTTTTTCTCCATACTCATATCTCCTTTACTCAAATCTTTAGTAACATATACTAATGCAAAAAATTGATCTGGAGGAAGTTATCAGGAGTAAGAATCCGCGTTTACTGAAAATGCTTCCAGGCTTTGTATTAAGTTATATCAAACGCATAATTCATCAGGATGAATTTAATGAGTATCTGGAACTGACTAAAGATATTTATGCCCACGATTTTATCAGAGAAACGCTGAAAAATTTTCAAATTCAGGTTATTAGTGAAGGTACAGAAAACATCCCGGAACAGGGAGGTTGCATAATTGCCTGTAATCACCCCTTAGGTGGTATCGATGGAATTGCTGTAATGAATGAAGTGGGAACCAGACGAAAGGACATTAAAGCCATGGTGAATGATATCATCATGAATCTGGAAAACCTTAGCAGTTTATTAATTCCCATTAACAAACACGCGAAAAATCTTGCAGAGAATGTAAAAAGGATCGATCAGGCTTACGCGTCGGATGAGTGTATCATCGTTTTTCCTGCCGGTCTCGTTTCACGCAGGCAAAAAGGAAAAATTAAAGATCTGGAATGGAAGAAAAGTTTTATTACCAAAGCGATTAAATATAAACGTAATGTTATTCCTGTGCATATTGCTGCACGCAACAGTAATTTTTTTTATAATTTAGCAGCATTTCGTAAAATGATTGGAATAAAATCAAACATTGAAATGTTTTATCTGGTGGACGAAGTTTTTAAGCAAAAAGGGAAATTCATTAAATTAACCATTGGCAAACCAATCCCCCATACAACTTTTACAAAAGACCACAATGATCTTTATTGGGCCGGTAAAGTGAAAGAAATAGTTTATGAGTTAGGAAACGGTTAAAAACAATGTGCTGATGTGCTGATTAAGATTATTTCATTAGTCATTAGTACATCATCAAATTAGCACATCAATAAATCAACAAATTAGCACATCAATATAAAATGCGATATATCTTTTTACCCTTCCGGGTTATTTATAAAATATATTACCTGATCGTTTTTGCCCTTTCTCTAATTATCACGTATCCCATAATGTATTACCTGTTATCGAATCCTAAGCGTTTCCCAAAGGCGTTTTTAGCGATGAGAATTCATGCCTTTTTTTTGCTGCTTTTTGCAGGAGCGATATTGAAAGTAAAAGGGAGAGAGCATATTCCTTTAAACGGAGCATATATAATTTGTCCGAACCACACCTCCTATCTCGATATTTTTTGTCTTTACACAATATTCCCGAAATACCTTGTATTTACGGGCAAAAAGGAAATTGAAAAATGGCCCTTATTTCATATTTACTATACATCCGGCATGAACATTTTGGTTGACAGGGACACTAAAACCGGAATGTTTAAAGCACTGAAAAGAATGTCTCACGAAATCGAAATAGGAAACCCACTTGCCATATTTCCGGAAGGTACCATATCAAAAGAAGCTCCCAAACTGACTTCATTTAAATCAGGAGCCTTTGCTATTGCGATTCAAAAACAAGTTCCAATTTTACCAATAACGTTTGTTACCAACTGGAAAATTCTTTCACGAAGTGGATTTTGGTTTGGGCCCGCAGGGCCTGGAATATCTGAGGTTGTTATTCACAAGCCCGTAATGACAACAGGATTAAAAAAGGAAAATATGAATCAGTTAAGAGATGAGGTAATCTCAATTATTAGTAGCTCTTTGATAGAAAATCCTGCCTGAAACGCCACGAATCGTTTGTATCTTCAATAACTATTCATGTAAAGCAAGTAAGGGAACATGAGTATGAAATGCCATTCGTTTTGTATTTCTTTCATGAAAAATAGTTTCCAGCATTGTATGCTTATGCGGCATCATCACCACCATGTCTATTTTGTTCTCATTCACAAAATCATTTATGCCATCAACAATTTTTTCATTCTCAATTAAATGAAATGAATGCTCAATATCGTCAAGAGCATTACCAAATATAGTACTACCAAGCACTTCAACGGGAAGGGAAATCGCTTTTAAATTGGTGGTAACATTAAGAATGTAAAGGTGTGATTTGAAAAGTTTAACGAAGTCTTTTAAAGGCTCCAAAATTGATTTATTCTGGATTTTCTGAAAATCACAGGCCAGGACAATTTTATTAATGTCAGTAAATTTTACATTTTCATTTATTGCAAGAACAGGGCAACTTGTATTCCGAATTAAAATAGTTGCAATGCTTCCCATCAATTTTTCACTTAAATATCCTGCACCACGCATCCCCATCACAACTAAATCAATTTTATTTTCCTTTATCATTCCATTTATTTCATCAACAGCAAAACCACATTTAACTATAGAAAGAATATTTAATTCATTCCCATACTTTTTAAGAATATTTTTTTTAATCTTTTTTAATCTTGCTAAACAATCTTTTTCCAACTCATCAAAAGGAATAATAACCGGAACATCTGCCGGAATAGTCGGCGGATGAAAAGCATGAAACAAAACAAGCTTTGCTTTAGTAATTTTCGCAATTTCCGCCGCATAATTAATTGCATTACCAGCATTATCTGAAAAATCTGTAGGGACAAGAATTGTTTTCATTTTCTAAAAGTTATAATATATTGAGCAACTTCTTTTATATCTTCTTCAGATAAATCAACTGTAAAACGTGGTGAGTGAACCAAGGCACCAATGGTTTGTGTTGATGAAATTATTTTAATGCTTTCCTTTAAATTCAAAACAGAAATTGATAAATCTTTTGCCTCATCAAGTTTCTTTTTACCATCCGTTCCATGGCATGTTACACAATTATCTTCATATATTTTTTTCCCTATCGAAATTTCTTTTGCTTTTATCAAAGTATCAAGTGCTGCTACTTTTGTCTCATTCGAGTTATTCACCTTTTCTTGAGAACAGGAAAACAAAATTGTTGTTCCAAACAAAATGAATATAATAAAAAATGTTTTCATATATAATATTTAAAAAGTCAATTGAAATTATCAAAAAATACCAGAACAAATCTAACTAAAATCTTTGATTTGAAAGTATTCAATAAATTTAATTCTGAAATTTCAATAATAATTCTTTTAGGTGACCCTAATCATTAGAACATTAAATCTTCAAGCCGATCTTTGCAAAAAATAATTAGTGCTAAGATAATTATAAAAAGATGCAATATCATGTCGAAGCTTAAGGAGGCATCTTCTTTTGATGAAAAAGATTCCTCCACGGAGTTTATGACGTAAATTCATAGATATTAAAATTATGATTCATTATTTTATAATTAAAAAACTCTCAAACCGTACGTCATTGTAAGGGTTTTTCAGCTAAAGCAATCTCATATACCCAACAGAGATTGCTTCAGTCGTGCCTCCTTTACAATGACGTGCTAGTGTCAAGTCAAGTTTGTTTTGTCGCATTGTTGGTCATTCCGAACTTGTT
>JAVHPR010000043.1:0-6492 GCA_036170695.1 Bacteroidia bacterium | reverse complement strand
TTTGGAAATCACACGATCCCACCCAGCTTAACCGTCAGGGAGAAGACATCGGAACTCAATATCGTTCCGTTATTTTTTATCAAAACGAAAATCAAAAAAAACTGGCAGAAAAATATAAAAAAGAATTAAATGATTCCGGTGCCTGGGACAAACCAATCGTCACTGAAATAAGCCCTTTCACACAATTTTATCCTGCTGAAGATTATCATCAAAATTACTATAACACCAATGGAAATGGATCCTATTGTCAATTTGTAGTTCAACCCAAAGTAGAAAAATTTAAAAACGTTTTTAAATGGAAATTGAAAAAATAAAACACTGCTCCAACTTATAGAGAACATTTTATATAATTGGATTTTATTTTCTAAAATGCCTCGGTGATAAGTTAAATTTTCTTTTACGGATAATAAGTCATTCCGACCGCAGTGGAGGAATCTTTTTCATCAATAAAAAGATGTCTCGTCAAACCTCGACATGACATACGTTTTTTTATAATTAATTCAACACTAGTGAAACATCAAATTGCAGATGGCACATGGTAGATGTGAGGAATACTTTATGTCCTGAAAATTTCCATTTCCCATCTTCCATTATACATTAAACATTATAATTGACTATAGAACTGTAATACACGATAAAAAATGAAATCATATTTTATATCGAAAACATTACCTTTTTGGCTTTTTACTATTTCCTCGATTTTAATATTAACCATATCGCAACTCATACAAGATGGGGTGTTTATGGACGGAATGCTGTACATAAGTGTAAGCAAAAATTTAGCGGATGGCTTAGGAACCTTTTGGGAGCCTCATTTTAGTTTAACCTATTATAGCATATTTCGGGAACAGCCCCCACTCTACTTTGGTCTGCTGGCATTCTTTTATAAAATTTTCGGAACAAGTTTGTATGTAGAACGATTATTTTGTTTTTTGTGTTTTGTATTCACACTTCTTTACATACATAAAATTTGGAAAATATTATTCTTTGAGGATAAGCATTTAAATAAAAACAGCTGGTTGCCAATATTATTTTTTACAACCATACCTATTTGCTTCTGGTCTTATGCAAATCATGTTGAAGAAACAGTAATGACATTGTTTGTTACCATGTCGATCTATTATCTGAGTAAAGCACTTTTCATCAATAAGAATGCAATCTTTTACCTGATACTTGCAGGAATCTGCGTTTTTCTATCCAGCTTAACTAAAGGCATTCAGGGGCTTTTCCCAATAACAGGTGTGTTTTTCTTCTGGATTGTTAACCGTAAAAAAATCACGTTTAAGAAAAACATTATTTACTCCGCTATTTTAATAGGAACACCGGTTCTGATTTATTCTGTGCTCATTTTATTCAATCCTCACATTGTTGATGTTTTCAAACTGTATTTCGAAAACCGCCTGGGATACACTTTTAACGGTACAATTAGAAACACCACCAGTAACAGGTTTGAAATTATGTTTCGTTTGTTTACTGAATTAATTCCCATGTTTATTCTGATGCTTATTATCTATCTTTTCAGCATTAAAAATAAAGCCATCCCAATAAATCAAAAAACAGAATTTCCTAAAATTATCTGGCTTTTATTAATTGGCTTGTCAGGTTCTATGCCATTGATGGTGACCTTGGAACAAAGAGGGTTTTACCTTGTCACCACCTTACCACTTTTTGCGATTGCAGGGGCTGCACTGCTTGCAAATCATATTGGCAATCTGGTTGAAAAAATAAATCCTGAAGGGAAATCTTATTTGTATGCAAAAGGAATAACAATTATTATCCTGTTGTTTTCATTAACATTTACTATCTCAAAAATAGGTGAAACCAAACGCGATAAAAATTTATTATACGACATTTATAACATCGGGAAAATAGTCCCACATGGCGATATTGTTAATATTGCCGGTGAAATGTGCTGCGACTATAACTTAAGAGAATATTTTATCCGGAATTTTTATATCAGTTCGGAGAATAGCGACAAACCGCATGAATACTACATTATCAGAAAAAATTTATCAAATATAATGGTTCCCAAAAACTATAAGCTATACCCATTAGAAACAAAAGAAATTGATTTATACAAGCTTGTTAAATAACACGGCAAATTACCATTAATCTTCATCCAAAGCCATAGAAACTGCGTAACTTCTCCACTTAGTAATTACTGATTGCATATCTTCGGGTATCTCCGAATCAAAATGAATATATTTACCTGTAGTAGGATGGGTAAATCCTAATGATTTAGCGTGTAACGCGTGACGTGGCAATAGGGTAAAACAATTTTCAACAAACTGCCGGTATTTTGCAAATGTAGTTCCTTTCAATATCCTGTCACCGCCATACAAATGATCATTAAACAATGAATGCCCTATATGTTGCATGTGAACACGTATCTGATGAGTGCGACCGGTTTCAAGCTTACATTCCAGTAAAGTAACATATCCGAAACGCTCTAAAACTTTATAATTTGTTACTGCATGCTTACCAAGTTCACTATCAGGAGGGAAAACATCCATCTTTTTCCTGTCTTTCAAATGCCGCCCTACATTACCGGTTATAGTACCTGTATCCTCTTTAAAATCGCCCCAGACAAGTGCATAATATATCCTGTCCAAATTACGATCAAAAAAATCTTTTGCCAATTTAACCATTGCAGTTTCACTTTTTGCAACCACCATAATACCAGTAGTATTTTTATCCAAACGGTGAACTAAACCGGGGCGAAGTGAAGCCCCTCCTGACCTCCCCGAAGGGGAGGAACTGCTTCCTGCAATGCCAACTTCCTGGCTTGTGCGTTGCTTCTCCTCCCCTTCGGGGAGGTTGGGTGGGGCTATAGGAAGATTTTGAAAGTGATACACTAAGGCATTCACCAATGTGCCGCTATAATTGCCGTAACCGGGATGAACAACCATTCCCGGATTTTTATTGATCATGATCAAATCATCATCCTCGTATACAACATTAATAGGAATATTTTGTGGAATTAACTCAATTTCACGCGGAGGATGAGCTAATACAACAGTAATTAAATCAAAAGGTTTGACTTTGTAATTTGATTTTACCGGTTTTCCATTTACTAAAATGCTTCCGTTTGCAGCCGATTGTTGCACTTTTGAACGAGTCGCATTTTGAGTGCGGTTCATCAGAAATTTATCAATACGCAATAAATGTTGCCCTTTTTCTACCTCAATGCGGTAATGCTCAAATAACTCCTGATCATCATCTTCATTTTCATCAGTAACTTCAAACTCTTCATCTTCTTCTTTCATAGCTCCCATTGGGGTAATTAAACAATAAAACCTTAACAAATTAACAAAAAATTACGTCATTGCGAGGGAGTTTTTACGACTGAAGCAATCTCACACTTCAAGAATAGATTGCTTCGAGCAAAAAGCTCTTACAATGACGCTCCTATTATTTGGCTTTAATAAATTTATTTGTTGACACCTGAACACCATCAACAATGCGGATAAAATAAACACCTTCGGCAAGACCCGAAATATCAATATATTCAGTGGCATTAAATTTATTTTCCAATACCTTTCTACCAAAAATATCCATAATTGAATAGCTGATTTTTTCAGATAGAACCGGCAAATTCGAATTAAGGTATAACTTATCATTTGCAGGATTTGGATACACAGTAAACGAATTTTTATTTTTTGAAATGAGGGGATCAATTCCTAAATGATAATCAGCAATGCCAAACACAGGATGCATCATCAGTGAACCAGGAAACGGAGAATTGTTCCATGCACCGGTAACATTATAAAATATTTTATCCTGAGTATTAGTGTTTTTGTCAACACCAACATTTAAAAACTGTGTAGTTTTTTGGGTAAAACCAATATAAAAAGTACTTGCAGGTACATACAATGGCGGATACAAATAATAATGAATAAACTGATCCTGACCAGCTTGCGCGTATGCAGGCGTTAGCACCGTATCACTTGTATAAAGTGCTGTTCCGGGTTTTCCACCACCATCGTCCCACACATTAAGTGAAAAAGCAAATAAACTTGCATTAGTTAATTGAGGATTAAAATAAATATCGATACAGCGCAAAGTGTCTGCAATTGTTGACACAAACTTTTCAGCCATTTGAGCATTTAAAGTACTTAAACCGAATGACTCTTCGGCGCTTCCATCATCATAAGCATAATGATTCAAAAACTCCTGTCGATGACGGATTGTATCATTATTCTTGCATTTATCAGGATTGGTGGAAACAATGCATTCAATCGTATAGTTAGTAGTGTCGGTTAATGCCGGAATCGTATAATTTATTGGGGGGGTAGCAAAGGCAGGCCAAGTTACCAGACCATATGGATGATAAGGATCGAGATTCCAACTTCCTCCCGTGTAGGTTGTATTAATCTGCGTGCCCGTGGCATCATATATTTTATAAATAAAGTCCCCATATTTTGAAGCTGAATAATCATTACGGATACTTGTGTTATACGCCGTTTTCATAAATGTTGGATCATAGTGCTTCCATGGCATTGCAGAATAGGTATTGAGTAATGATGGTAAGTCATCTTCAAAGGTCACATCTTCAAAAATAGTATCCGCCTTTGTTCTGTATTTATTTAAATAAACATAATCAATATTCCAATGGTCAAAATTCCCACTGACAGTAGCATAATTTCTAAATCGGAATTGAAACCCCTTTTTCAAAAACAGGACGTTATTTATCGGCACCATCACCAATGTCCAACTGCTGTCGGATAGAGCAAGGGGCTTTCCTTTCGATGCCCAAACATGTTTCCAGGCAGAGATTCCGGGGATTTTAAATTCAAGTACCAGCGAATCATTTGTTTCAGGAGCATTTCCAATACCTTGTGGCTGATAATAAAAACTAAAATAGAGTGAATCACTGACCAAATAATTTACAGGAACTCCATTGTTTAAATACGTTTTCAGATTGATAGGCTTGGATGTTAAAGAATCTGCAGACAAAGAGGAAACAGGATCTACAAAAAAATCGTAAGGGTATCCATTGGCATTCAATCCGTCAAAAGTTGCAACACCCAACGTAACCGGAGCTTTCGGGTAACTGCGATTAACAAATACCTGATTATCCAACCAGAGTGCTGTATCGGGATAAGAACCGTCATATGAAAAATCTTCTAAAAAACCTTTTACTGTATCCAAACTAATAGTATCATGAATTGAGGAGCTTCTTAATTCCGATCGGATTTTCAATTCATTCCCCTTTTTTACAAGAATCCCGTTTGTTGATAAACCATTCTCAACCAAACCCTGTGAAAAAAGTGTAGTGGAAATAATTAAAAAAAAAGAAGCCCACCCCAACCCTCCCGAAGGGAGGGAGAACCATCGCGCAAGCCAAACAGAAAATGGCTGGTGTGATGAGACTCCTCCCCTTTGGGGAGGCAGAGAGGGGCTTTCATTTTTATTCGTCAAAATTTTCGTCATCACTTTTATTGTTACTTGTTGTAGTATCCGACATCTGTGGTATTTTTTCTTTATCGGTAGTAAAAAACAAATCAATACTTCCACCCAGATTAATATTCGTTTGTTTACCACAGGAAGGTGATTGTTTATAAACCTTAGCTGATAGTGAATCTTTCGGAACATCAAACGAAATAGCACCAATGTTTAATGACGCTTCAGCCAATTTTTCAACAGCTTCCTTTCGCGATAATCCGTATAAACACGGAACCCCAACCACCTCTTCACTCAGGCCTTTTCCAACAATAAGATTTATAATCGTTCCTTTGGGAATACTTGCCCCGGGTTCAATTTTTTTCCCTTTTACCAATTGGTCTAATACACAGTTTGCACATTGATCCGATACATATTCAATTTTGCCTAACTTAAAACCATAAGAAGAAATCATAACTACTGCCTGACGCAAGGAACGGTCAATAAGCTTTGGCATTTGAATACTTGGAGGCTTTATAGAAGTAACATACAAATATACAATACGTCCTTCTTTAACTTCTGAATTTGGTTCCGGTTCTTGTTTAATAACTGTGCCTTTTGGAGCCTTCGCCTCATAAACAGAATCAATAACAAGATATCGTAAATTTTTGTCTGCCGTAAATTTATCTAATTCTGCAATCTTAATACCACTAAAATCAGGGACTTTAATAGTTTTACCATGACTGGTAAAAGAGCCTAGCCAGGTAATAACTATCCAACACAACAATGCAATGAATACTATATAAATACTCAAATGCTTAAAAAATGTTTTGCTTTTTAAAAATTGAAAAATACCTTTTAACATGTCCCCAAAAATTCGAATTAAAATCAGATCGCGAATGTACGGATTTTAGCTAAACGAAGAAAATTGGATTTAATTGCTTTCGAAAAAAGAAAGGGGGTTGCATAAATCCTTTGAAAAGTTTTGCGAAATATCAAGTTAGATGAAATACCTAAGTAAATTATTCTAGTATTAAGTTAATCATAAAATTACAAAAAGTCATGCTGAACTTGTTTCAGCATCCATAAGATTCCGAAACAAGTTCGGAA
>JAVHPR010000042.1:0-1297 GCA_036170695.1 Bacteroidia bacterium | reverse complement strand
AAGTTTTTAAAACACTCCGGTCGAAATACGCTCCGGTCGTAATACACAGCGGTCTTAACACAAAATTTTTTAAACACTTTGGTCGAAACACGCTCCGGTCGTAATACACAGCTGTGTCTTGGTGTGTTGGTTTGCAAGCTCTTTTTATTTTTTTTTGTGCGATTGCATTTTGCGTTGCAAAAATAAAATGTGCTTGCAAATGCGCTGATAGTACTTGATATACACCGAAGTCCAATTACCCATAGTTCTTAACCAATAGAAGTCCAATTACCCAAAGTTCGTAACCCGCTTGCTTCATATTTTATCTATTTCCTTTTGCTCTATTATGTGTCTTACATAACATTTCGCAGTTTTTAGTGGCAGTCGCTCCTCCTTTACTCCAAGCTGCCACGTGGTCTGCGTCCATTTCAGCTAATTTCCAAATTTTAGTTTTGTTTGCATTCTCTCCTATGGCACAAAGTGGACAGTTTGAAATTTCTTTTTTCTCTGCGGCTTGTGTTTGTTTTGCATACACTGATTTTTTTGTTGCCTCGTCAAATACACGAACATCAAGCAACTTGGTGTCAGTCTTACCGCCAAGAATATATTCAAATACTCCTCTGTGATTTTTAATATACGAATCTGCATAAAGTTCTTTTACATCTTCTGATACTTTTTTCGGATTGTATGGTTTCTTGTGATACAGTTCGTAAAACTGACCCCACTCAAGCCCACACATTTCACTTTTAACATCGGTAAATACACCAGATGCCCAATCTATCACAGTATTGAAATAAGTTTTTAATTCAGAAATGTTATTGTCCTTTCTGTGTAAGCTCATATAATTGTCAATTTTTCCTTTGCTAATCCAATCAAGAGCACATTCCAAAAAATCCTGTCTGTCGGCACTGCCTCTTAAATACGCGCTCCACTTTTGAATATTGGAATTCCTACTATTACTAAATTCTTCCTTTGCCAAAGTCACAAATGGACCAGAATAAAGAGCATTGTTTAACTCTTGTTGATTTAGCGGAATACCAGCTATGTTTATGGTCTTGAACCACTCTTTTATTTCGGGTTCTTCTCCTTCACATTCGTAAATCGTAAGTTTTGTTTCTAAAATCTTCGTTTGCAAGTTAGTTGCAATGCCACTGAAATATTGCTCCATACCATTCTCATCTTTGACTGCAAATTTGTTAGCTACAAATCTTCCAAAACTTGTAATTCGTTGTTGTCCGTCAAGCACCTCAAATTTGTCAGCACTATTAATAGGAGCATTATTTAGTATGTAATATAAAATTTATTTTGTATATTTGCG
>JAVHPR010000041.1:0-26023 GCA_036170695.1 Bacteroidia bacterium | reverse complement strand
GCTGATAATATTTTGCATAAAGAAATAGTATGTAGCTAAATGTCTATCTCTAAAATATTTTACACTGGTTCCACCATTTATTAATAATGTACCTCCTTGTTTTGCAACCAATAAATTGGGCAGTAAAACCGCATTACTGTTAGTTCCCAGCTTATAGGCGAGATTCCATTGAAATGAATATTTCGGTAACAATCTGTCGTTTCCAAAACCAATTGAAACATCAGGCTTTGTGAAGTGATGTAATGAAAAACCTAAAGCACTCCGAAATTTCCGATCGGTATTAAAATTCCAGACTACACCGGTTGACATATCCATAAAAACGGTAGCTGCACCTCCAACTTGTTCGCCAGAGCCATAGGCAGAATTATATGTTCCACTATTCGGATCATATTGACTATCAAATTTTAATGAGCCGAGTGCCACACTTTTCATATTGTACCCAGCTTCAAATCCAAATGAAAGATAGTTTGAATTTTTTCCTCCCAAAAATTTAGTGAACGATAGCAAACCGTTATAGGAGCTAGTTTTCAAATTTACCGTGCCCTGATTATCATTCATGAAATTTATTCCGGCAGCAAAGAAATCATTGCCCCTCATACCCTTTTTAAAAATTGGTGCATCCAAAGCCACTGATGCTGTTTTGTATGGATTAGTTATCGTAAACCATTGCATGCGATACATGGTTGCGGCTCTGATATCGCCATTAAACATCCCTGTATTTGCCGGATTTATTGTTAAAGGAGAATAATAAAATTGAGAGAAATGAGGATCCTGAGCAAAGGAAGATGTGAGATATAAGATGTTAGATATGAGAATCACACCGAGTGTTGCACCTATATTTTTTATCTTTATCATGCTTTCTGATACTTGCTCTTATGTCTTACTATATGCCTCCATCTCCCATCTAACATCTCAAATCTAATATCTCATATCTCTAATCCAAAATTACCTCACCAATGTTAAACTCCCCTGCTCTTTCTTTGTTTCCCCATTACAAAATTTAACTTCTAACAGGTAAACAAATGTGCCATCATTCATAGGGATGTCATGGAATTTCCCATCCCAGCCATGTTCCAGCGATGTGGTTTCAAATACATTTTCTCCGATTCTATCAAATATTTTTAAACTGACTGATTCGATGCCTCTCCCATGCACATTCAATGTATCATTAACACCATCGCCATTGGGTGAAAATCCGGAAGGCATAAAATAGTTAAAAATGCTTATAACATCTACTGTTATGGTATCTGAATCAACACATCCATCGGTGCTTGTGTAGGTTACATAATATTTTTGAGTAGCCATAGGTGCAACAGTTACCGATTGACACGTATTACAAATCATATTAACAGCTGGTCCCCAGTAATAGGTTCCGGAAGAAGAAGGGAACGCTGACAATACGGTATTTTCACAAACACCTATAGTTGTTTGTCCCGAAATTGAGACTGTTGGTATGGGATAAACAATTACAGTTGTAGTTGCGCTATCAGTACAATTATTGCTAGTTCCAATAATCGTATAAGTTGTAGTTGCACCAGGACTGGCAGAAACATTTGACCCTGAAGTAGAGCTTAATCCCGATGGAGGAGACCATGAATATGTGTTTGCACCTGATGCTGTTAAATTTACTGACAACCCTTCACAAATAGTAGGTGAAACCGGAGAGGTGCTTACTATAGGTAAAGGATTAATAATTGCAAATAGCGTGTCATACCCTATGCAGTCGTTGGAATTGCTGAAAGAGTATATTAGCTTATGAGCTCCAACACCAGCAATTGCGGGATCGAAAATACCACTTGGATTGGTTATTCCACTCCCGGTCCAGGTACCATTTGCCGGCGAAAAACCAGTAAGAGTTATAATGGAAGAATTTAAACAAACTGCAAAATCATTTCCTGCATTTACGTTATCTGCAGGAATGATTGTTATTGTAATTGCATTGCTGACAGTACTTGAACAACCTAAATCGGTAGCTACTACAGTAATGCTGTTTCCGGGATTGAGAGTGGTCGTAAAGAGATTGCTTACACCATTTTGTACTGAGATTCCGCCGTCGAAAAACTCATAATTATCATATCCTGCAGGTATGGAAGTAAATGTAATTAATTCATTCTGACAAATTGTATTATCAGGATCTGAACTTCCAAGCCAGGCATTAGGTATAGGATTTACAAATACCACAATTGTATTGCTCGTCTGGCCAACACAGCCGGATGAACTTGTTGCTATTACTTCAATACTGCTACCATTGGTAAGTGTTGTAGTTGTAAAGGTATTACTTGCTCCTGTTTGTGCAGTAATCCCAGCATTAAAAAAATCATAATTGGTAAATCCGGCTGGAGATGCAGTAAAAGTTACACTTTGCCCTGTACCACATAAGACATTATCAGCATCTGAGCTGGTCAATACTATCTGAGGAGCAAGATTTACCGTTGTTACTTCAGCATTGCTGGGAAGGCCAGTGCATCCTCCGTTGGTCGCAACAACAGTAATACTGTTACCAGGTAATAATGTAGTGGTTATGTAGCTTAGACTCGTGCCGCTTTGTACCGATGTAGCCCCATCAAAAAATTCATAATTGGTATATCCAACAGGCGTCGCAATAAAAAGGACACTGGTTCCTTCACATATGGTACTATCGGGATCAGAGCTACTCAAAGTAACAACGGGGAAAGGAATTATTGTAGGAAAAAGTACTGCACTGGGATTGGTAAAACAAGTATTTGCAAGTGCCACCACCACCACACTATCACCGGGAAGCAATGAAGAAGAAGTGAAGGTATTGCCTGGTCCGTTTTGAACAGAATTTCCATTTACATAAAAATCATAACCAATATAGGTACTGGGACTAGCTGTAAAAGTAATTGGGCTGCCTTCGCAACTTACAGCCGGCAAAGGTGTTAATGCAACATTATAAGTACTTGAATTTACAGTAACAATTGTAGAATCTTTAACCTTGCCACAGCAGTCGGTTGTTACATATACATAAATTGTATATGTTCCGGGGGCACCAAAATAAATATTACTCGCGGTTTGCATTGTTACACCCTCCAGAGTATCAGGGGTTGCTGTATTTCCAAAAATCCATTGATAGTATGTTCCGGTTAATGATGTAGTGAATGTATTAGGGCAACCTAATGTAACGGTTGAATTAGCCGGACTGATACTTGGTGTTGCAGGTGCCGCCTGAAAAATTGTGACATATCCGGTAAAAGTTGTTCCGTCAAAAACGATATCTTTCCTTCCCATCGATGAATAATAAACAGAAAATGGTCCTGTACCAATAGCAGTTGCAGGGGATGCTCCTGCTCCAAAATTCCATGTTCCACTTGTAGGAGCACTAAATAAAACTTCTGAATTTATGCATCCTTTATAGAGAACATTAATAATGAAAGGTACTCCTGGAATACCACCAATTCCAGAATTAGTAACCGGTATTCCACCTGTTTCAAAGAGTCCCATACTCATTCCTGTGCTACCGTTTCCGCCAATTCCGCCAGCACCGCCAGCACCGCCGGCACCGCCATTGCCACCATTATTGTTAGAGCAATCAAAAGCTGCACCTCCAATACCCCCATTTCCACCACCACCACCTGCCCCGCCAAAACCACCAATACCACCTGCCCCACCCAACCCGGGATTAAGAAAACAATCTTCTACGATTCCGCTTACTCCATTATTATTCGCAAAAACTCCAAAAGACCCACCGCCACCAGTTCCTCCACCACCACCAACTCCAGCAAAACCGCCACCGCCGCCACCGCCACCACCTCCACCAAAAGAATTTGGCCCGCTTAATTCATTTTCTCCGCCACTGCCACCGCCGCCACCGCCACAGCCATTCGTTCCATTCACACCGTTTCCGCCGGCAGCCCCTGGTGCAAAATATCCTCCCAAAGTAATTCCTGCTGCCCCTAAAATACCATTTGCCCCTGCGATTCCGTTTCCTCCAGTCTGTCCGGGTGTTCCACCTGTTGTACTGCTGCAATCTCCGTTAGTTCCCAACCAACCCATTGAGGTACTTGCTCCTCCCACACCTCCACCACCACCGCAGCTCCCTGCACCCGACAAACCACTTACACCACCACTATTAGAGCAGCTGCCCCCATTTCCGCCATTGTTCCCCCCATTCCCACCTAAACCGCCATTTGGACTGCCTGAATCCAGTGCACCATTAATTCCTGCGGCTCCGCCTGCCCCTGTACTTCCTATTGCTCCTATAGCTCCATTAGTACCATCTGACCCGGCACCCGAATTTACATTACAACGGGTAATGTTATAATTTGAACAGTCTGTCAAATAAACCCCATAAGCTGAAATTTGATTTCTTGGAGCATTCGCAATATTAATTGTAAGGTCTTGTAACCTGAAATTAGTAGATGCATTACCAACCAATCCAACCAATGCATAATAAAAATTTGAGGTAATTACAGAGGCAGAGGTATCTCTATCAATTATTGTATTTGCAGCATTGCTTTTGATCCATGTATTTTGATCAAACCCCCCTTCAATAGTGATATTACTTGGAATCATAAATATATTGGAAAGAGGATATGTTCCGGTAGCAAGCCACAATAGATTAGATGAAGGAGAAACAAGCATTAACGCATAACTCAGACTAGCCGGATTGGCTCTTGTTCCAGCTACTCCAGAAGAGACTCCATTAGGTGCTACATAAATAATATCGCATTCTTGAGCAGATAATGAAGAGGTTTTAGAACAGAAAAAGAGAAAAAATGCAATCAATATAAAGGTAGATCTCATATCAGATGTGCTGATTAGTTGATATGCTGATGTGCTGATTTGAAATGAGTTTTAAGCATTCTGCAAATTAGCAATGTTATAAATTATCAATTGTTTCTTATTGACGTAAAGAAACTTAAAATGGTTGCGTGATGAATTATAATCAGCTTACTGGAAGAGCTAAATCATGAATCAGCTTAACAACATACTCCAATTGTTGTTCGCGGCTAAGGTCAGAATTATCAAGCACTATGGCATCCTTCGCCTGGATTAATGGATTTTCTTTACGGTGAGTATCTTCATAATCACGGTTCAGTAAATTCACTTTTACATCATTAAACGAAACATGCTGACCTTTTGCTGTATATTCATCAAATCTGCGCTGAGTGCGTATTTCAGTATCGGATGTCATAAAAATTTTAAGTTCAGCATCCGGAAAAACATTAGAACCTATATCACGCCCATCCATAACAATACCCCTGTTTTTTCCTAATTCACGTTGAATAGCAATCATTTGAACTCTAACATCGTGAATTGCGCTAACCTGACTAACATTTTCAGAAACAATCATCTGGCGGATGTCTTTTTCTACATTTTCGCCATTCAAAAAGGTGTCGGAGGCTTTTGTTTGTTGATTAAATTCGAAGGAAAGTTTAATTTCAGGTAACAATTTCACAATAGCTTCCGGCATAAAACTACCGTCTTTTATGACGCCTTTTCTCAAGGCATAAAGTGTTATGCACCGATACATTGCTCCGGAATCAGCATAGGCATAATGTAAATGAGATGCCAAGGCTTTTGCTAAAGTGCTTTTCCCGCAGGACGAATATCCATCTATGGCAATGGTAATTTTAGACATATAATGTTACTAATAAACGAATAAAAAAAACGAATTTACGAATAAGGTTACGAATAACGAAAAAAAACGAATATACGAAACGGAATTTTGAAAAACAGCAAACGCTATTTCGTAAATTCGTAACCATTCGTTATTAGTAACCGTTATTAGTAACCTTACTTTTTTGAATAAAAACTGTTAACGTCAAAACTAATTGAAAAATTATTGGAAGCACCGGCTAAATGATAAACGGCACGTCCGTAGCTGAATTGAAATTTATAAATACGGAATCCAAATCCGAATGAAAAGCCCGTCATGCCCCTTTTTTCAGGTATTTTCAATTCTTTTCTGCGTTGATAATTATATCCGGCACGCATAAAAAAGTTTTTTGTAATCAGAAACTCTCCACCAATGACCATGTGGCGCATTAATTTATCTCCCAATATTTTGCTTTTACTTTGTTTGATAGCTTCGCCGGTGAGCGGATCAACAGTTAATACAGGATTAGCTGGATCCTGATATGTTAAATCCCATTTTTCAAGATTTTCATAAACCATTGATAAACGAAAAGGCACATGAGTTAATTTTTTTGAAAGTCCGATCTGCACTTCAAAAGGGAGTTTTTCCCTATTGTCGGCAACATAAGGTTTCCACTGGAATCCGGCATTTTTTATAACCGTAGCAAGAACCAGACCTTTTGCCGGGAAAGTATATATTGCCCCTAAATCAATTGCTGATCCTAATGAGGTATAGGAATCTAAATGTGAATAAATTGTTTTAAGGGTGGCACCTATTGTTAAGTTAGAATCATAAATTGAACGTGCACAGGAAAGATTAATACTCATTTCATTTGCCCCAAATGTGCCATCGGTAGTACCAGCTTCATCGGCACGAATAAATTTACCATAATTCAAATACTGAATACCTCCGCTAACGATTCCAATTTTTTTAAATTTCTGTGCATACGCAGCATAACCATAATTTATATCACCGATATAATTAATATAACTCAATGCCACATGGTTGTTCATCGAATCAGTAAGTAATGCAGGATTGGTGAGTGAAACATTCAAATCATTATCCCGGGTTGAAATAAGATTTCCACCTAATGCTGTAACTCGTGCCGATATGGGTAGATTTAAGAATTCGTATGTATTATTTCCTCCTATTTGTGAAAAAGAGGAAGAGCTGTTAACTGCAATAAAGAAAAAGAAAATTAGTTTTTTTGTGTTCATTGATACAAAGTAAATAAAAATATTCGTGTTTCAAACGTTATTGCAAGTGAATTATTGCACACGGTTAATTTATCAGAGTCCGCCTTGTTTTTGCACAAAATAATTCGCTACTAAAGCTGATTCATTATTTTATGCTGAAGTTATATGCAATTCCCGGAGATACAAAAACAACTTTGTCCCAGTTGCTCACTTGCATCATCAGATCGAAACTGTTAATTGAATAAATAATACCTCCACCATATTCAATAAAACTATGGACAGGTTTATATTGCCCCCAACCGGCCATTGCATACCCCTTAATTGAACCTATGGGAAAACTTACAACAGTTTTTAGCTCATAATAGTAATTGTCAAGTTTCTCAGCACCATATGGTGATTTATCAAAATTGAACCTGCCGGCATTAAAACCAAATGCCAGGTTTTTAAAGTATACACCAAGTTCGAGGGATGGGAAGGAATTCTGTTTAAAATTATCGCCGGTGGACATAGAAACTGAGGCGGCAAAATAGCAATCCAGTGATTTCTTTTTAGTGCTGTCGGTTTGAGCAGAAGCGCTCAAGGCAAAAGAAACTATTGCACTTATGACTATTTTTTTCATGTTTTTGTTATTTACTTTTTGTTTTTTCGTTCATAAATTTGTTCTTTTCATCAGCAAGGAGATTTTTTATTTTACGGTTTGATCGGAGAACATACACAGCAAACACAAAAATAAGAATAAAGATACAAGACATAAGAATCAATGCCTGCTGACGCTTATTATTATTTGTGGCAATTACTGCATCCTTAATATCTTGTTTGGCTTTAAACTCAGCTTCTTTTTTTTCAAAGTCGATGTTCATCGCACTTTGTAAGGATATATTCTTTGCCTCTTCATCGCTGATACTATCTCTGTACAAAATAAATAGTTTACGATGCTGATAAGCAGCTTTCCAGTTACCCAACGCACTATCCAAATCCACCTGAAGATTGTAACTTTCTTTAATCCATTCTTTACTGCCTGTTTCTATGCTCGATTTCAGAGCCTTGTTCAGCCAATTTTGAGCTTCTTTATAATTATTTAAATCAAACTGCACATTGCCCAGATTGAAAAAAGATTCAGCAAGGTTTTGTTTATCGCCAATTTCTCTCCTTACCTTCAGTGCAGCCAGATAATTTTCAAATGCGTTCTTGAGTAACTTTTTAGATTTTACTGGAGTTCTCATTTTCGAAGGCTCTTCATTTTGTAGGGTCTCAGGGTAATGAACCTCATTCCAATAAATATTACCGATGTTAGTAAAAGAAAGAGCCATACCAACCTTATCTCCACTATCTTCATTTATCCTTAATGAAGCAGAATACATCTTCAATGCTTCCGCGTAATTGCCTAGATCATTATAGCTTCGCCCGATATTGTTATAAGTGGCTACCATGTTCTTTTTGTCGGCTATTTCCTCAAATAATTTTAGGGAAGCGAAGAAATTCTTCACTGCTTCGTCATAATTACCGGGCTTATCATAAACAAGCCCGATATTACCATAAGAAATAGCCATCCCTTTTTTATCCCCAATCTCCTCACTTATGTTTAATGCTGCAAAGTAATTTTTTAAGGCTTCAGGATAGTTTTTTTGATAATAATAAATAATTCCAATATTGAAGAATGAACCGGCAAGGTCCTTCTTGTTCATTGTAACATCCTGATTTCCATTTCGTTTTGCCTGCTCCAGCAATTCTTTATTTATCTGTAACGAGGCTAAGTAATTATTTAAGGCCGCAGGATAATTGCCAAGGTTGTAATAAACATTTCCAATATTGTTATATGCAGATGATGCACCTCCCCTTCCCTCCTCATTTGGGATTGAGTTCGCCAGGTTAAGTGCTTCTATTCCATAGTTCAAACCATTGCCATAGTCACCAATTTTCCGGTATTCGTTACACAACCTTATTAAAGTAATTACCTTAATGGAATCCTTTTTGCATGGCTTAGGGCATGCTTCTTTTGTAATATTAACCAGTTGAAGTAATGAGTCAATTTTTAAACTTCCCTCATTAAGAGGAAACTCATTTTGCGAAAAGCAAGGCGATTTAAGAATGAAGAAGGCAGAATAAAGAATTAAAAGAAAGAAAAGTTTTTTCATGAGACTAAATTACTATTAAATTCTAATTCCAATAATTGTAACATCATCTACCTGTTCTAAATCGCCTTTCCATTCGTTAAACCTGGCATTCAATATTTCTGATTGTTGCTGCATAGGTCGGTTGGCATTGGTTACCAAAATATCTTCCAGTTGTTTGTATTTAAATTTTTTACCTTTCGGACCACCAAACTGGTCGGCAAAGCCATCAGTTATGGCATAAATAACATCATCATCTTCTAAAGTTATTGTATGCTGAGTGAATGGTTTTTCATATTCTCCGAATTTTCCAACAGGCATCTTGTCCGGTTTGTATTCTTTTAATTCTCCTTTCCGGCAAACATAAAAAGAATTATTGGCTGCGGAATATTGCAACTCTTTTGTTGGATGATGAATTCTTAAATACACCAAATCCATTCCATCCTTGCTCTCTTCTACCGCATCTTCCGGGTTTACGGCTAGAATAACAATTCGTCGTAGTTCATTTAGAATATCATTAGTATTGAGAATGTTTTTTGAATACACAATTTCATTTAGTATACCCATTCCAATAAGACTCATAAACGCTCCCGGTATGCCATGTCCTGTACAATCTGCAACACAAAAATAGGTGTAATCATCTTGTTGATGCATCCAGTAAAAATCTCCGGAAACTACATCTCTCGGCTTGAATAAAATGAAATGCTCCGGCAGGTGGCGTTTAATAATACTTGGAGCGGTGAGGAAGGAGCGTTGTATGCGTTTGGCATAAGAAATTGAACTGGATATTTCATGGTTTTTTTCTTCAACTAATTTTTTTTGTTTTGTTATTTCTTCATTTTGGACTTCTACATGTTTCTTTTGAATTTCTATAATTTGTTTTTGTTTTTTAGTCATGCTCAACGAACGATAAATAATTGCGGCTATTGCGGCTATTGCTATTGCAATTGCCAATATAAACCAAAGAAACATCTGTTGCTTTTTACTCTCTGCCATTGCAATTGCGTCTTTCTTTTCCTGTTGGACTTTTGCTAATCCTTCTTTTTTATCAAACTCAAAGTTCATTTCTTTGCGAACAAGTTGCTTTTTGTTCTCCTCGCTAAAAAGTGCGTCTCTGATTGCAATTGAGCGTTTATAATAATACATAGCTTTCAATCGCATCTCCTCCATTGTTAAAAGTTTGCCGCCAATGCTATCTCTCAAAGGAATATTTGATTTTTCATAGAGGTTGCTTAACATTTCATAGTGGTTTTTAGAAATAGCCCTCGCGCCGATACTATCTGAAATTGCTAAAGCCCGATAAATATAAGTGTATGCAATAGCCCAACCTAGCCCAACCGAAGGTATTGAGTTGAGTCCCTCAGCACTTGGGGCAGGAAGTAAAGGAGCTTTAGTATAAAGGGAACCGATATTACCAAGGCAGATAGCAATTCTATTTTTATTTCCAAGTTCTTTTGCCATTTTCAATGTCTTGAAATTATACTCAAGGGCCTTATGATAGTCTTTTTGTGCAATATAAACATTTCCGATGTTGGAAAACAAAGTTGAAATTCCATTTTTATCACCGAGTTCTTCTGCAATATCCAATGCCATGAAATAGTAATTCAAAGCTTTGGGATAATCACCTTGTTCGTTATAAACAATACCTATGTTGCCGAGATGTCTTTCAATTCCATTTTTATTCCGCAATTCCTCATCAATCTTTAATGCCTTAATATAATATTCTAATGCTTTTGGATATTCCTTTTGTTCCTTATAGACAATTCCAATGTGTCCAAGATCTGATGCAATTCCTTTTTTATCTCCAATTTCTTCTGCAATTTTCAAAGCCTTAAAATAATAATCCAATGCTTTGGGGTAATCGCCTTGGTTAACATAAATAATTCCGAGGTTGCCGAGGCGTTTTGCAATACCATTTTTATCTTTTAATTCTTCATCAATTTTTAAAGCATTCAACCAATATTCGGCTGTTTTTAGGTAGTCTGCCTTATAAAAATGTACCACTCCGATTTGGTTGTAAGAATTGGCAATTCCTTTTTTGATTGCCCTGATTTCTTCATCGTTTTTATCAGAGCTGACCTTCAACAATTGCTGAGCAAGTTGTAGAGCGGAATTACAGTAATACAGGGCAGTATCGTAAAGCCCGACGTTTATAAACTCAACACATAATTTATTTAAATGATTTATCTGGTTGGTATCAGCTTTGTTGATACTGACCAATTTTAAGAGGGAGTCAATATTTTTGTTTTGCGTAAAGCAAGGCGAATTAAGAATGTAGAATGTAGAAATAAAAATAATTATAAAGAGAATTTTTCTCATAGACAGAAATAATAAGAAAGGAAATTTTCATTTCCATTCTTCTTTGAAGCATAAAATCAATAAATTCCTAGAGAGTAGCCGTTTTTTCTTTTATTTCTGAACTTAAAACAGGAGTATTTTCATTCACCCTGCCCATCGAACAAAACTTCTCAATACGAAGTTCCACTCGCTTTTTAGGATCCAGTTTTTCTAAATCAGCAATATGTTTTAAAATTTCGGCTTTTACTGTTTTAAATATTTCTTCGTGGTTGGTATGCGCTCCTCCGAGGGGTTCAGTTATAATTCCATCAATCAATTTATTTTCCAACATATCTTTTGGAGTCAATTTTAAAGCTTCAGCGGCGCGTTCTTTGTTGTTCCAGTTGCGCCATAATATTGATGAACATGATTCAGGTGAAATAACCGAATACCACGTATTTTCAAGCATCAATACTTTATCGCCGATACCAATACCTAATGCCCCCCCAGAAGCGCCTTCGCCAATGACAATACAAATAACAGGGACTTTTAATTGCGACATTTCCAAGAGATTACGAGCAATAGCTTCTCCCTGTCCACGCTCTTCCGCTTCCAGTCCTGGATATGCACCGGGAGTATCAATAAAAGTAACAATTGGCTTATTAAATTTTTCCGCCAATTTCATTAAGCGAAGGGCTTTACGATAACCTTCAGGATTAGCCATTCCGAAATTTCGTATCTGACGCATTTTTGTGTTTATCCCTTTTTGCTGACCAATAAACATCACAGTTTTCCCATCAATACTGCCAAAGCCTCCCACCATTGCTTTATCATCTTTTACAGTACGGTCGCCATGAAATTCCATAAAAGTTTCATTGGAAATACTTTTAATATAGGCTAAAGTATAAGGTCTGTCGGGGTGACGGGAAACTTGTACCCGCTGCCAAGGGGTTAGTTTTCCAAATATTTCAGTACGAGCTTGGTTTATCTTTTCTTCGATTTCAACTGTAGTTTTTGAAATATCAATACCACTTTTTTCGCCTACAACTTTCATCTTTTCCAATTGCTCAATAAGTTCCGCAATTGGTTTCTCAAAATCCAAATAATTCATGGTCCACAATTTTTATTAAGTTGCTAAAATAGTAAAAATATGAAGGAAAACTAAAACTTGTTAATTATCTTTCAATAAATCATAGGATGAAAAAACAATTACCATTGGTTCGGTCTTTTGTCGTAAACAGAGACGAAAGGACTACTGTTCATTGGCCTGCATTTTAATCCAGCCTTTAAAATGCGGTTTCCCGAAACAAAACTTATGAAAGCCACATGCCCATTCCTTTAAAAAGCTCCGAAAAATTGTCTTCCATTCGAACTAAATATATTCATAAAAAAACACACCAATTTATTATGCTTGCATAACAATATTTACTATATTTGCCCCGGTCATGGAAAAAAAACATACAGAAACCGTTGATTCAAAATTCAAAAACGGTTGGCAAATAATCAGCAGAATGTACAATGCAGAGGCAATGAAACATGGTGGGACTATTTCGATGGGTTATTTTCTATTAAATATTGATAGTACTGAAGGAGCCTATGCATCCGACATTGCTCCTAAATTAGGCATGGAAGGTACCTCACTTTCAAGAATTATCAAAACACTTGAGACTGAAAAATTGATTGTAAGAAAAGTGGATACGGCCGATAAAAGAAAAGTTAAATTATTGTTAACAGAAAAAGGAAAAGAAAATAAAGAAATAGCTAAAAACATTGTTCGGAAATTTAATGCCTTAATTGAAGAAAAAATAGGTAAAGAAAGAATTGAAGATTTTTTTAAAACAATAAACGAGATTACATTTCTTGCTGAACAACGTCATAAACAACAAAAAGGAAATTAAAAAAAGATTATAAAAATTTATAAAAAAACAATATGAATAGAATCATAAAAAAAATAGCGGTACTTGGCTCTGGAGTCATGGGAAGTCGCATTGCATGCCATTTTGCAAACATTGGTGTCGAAGTTATTTTACTCGATATTGTTCCGAAAGACGCTGCGGCGGATAAAAAAAGCAGAAACAAAATTGTAAATGATGCACTTGAGTTTGCATTAAAATCTAATCCTTCACCCATTTACCGCAAATCGTATGCTAAACGCATTACCACTGGTAACTTTGATGATGATATGAAAAGTATCGCTTCCTGCGATTGGATCATCGAAGTGGTAATTGAACGCCTGGATATTAAAAAACAGGTTTTTGATAACGTTGAAAAATACCGCAAACCGGGAACTCTTATTACATCAAATACTTCCGGTATCCCTATTCATATGATGAACGAAGGCAGAAGTGAAGATTTCCAAAAACATTTCTGCGGTAGCCACTTTTTTAATCCACCACGTTATTTACGTTTACTGGAAATTATTCCAACACCAAAAACTTCTCCGGAAGTAGTTGATTTTTTAATGCATTATGGTGAATTATTTTTAGGTAAAACTACTGTATTATGTAAAGATACCCCGGCATTTATTGCAAACAGAATTGGTGTTTTCGGTATTATGAGTTTGTTTCATCTAATCGAGAAAATGAGCTTAACGATTGATGAGGTTGATAAATTAACAGGACCTGTTTTAGGTCGTCCGAAATCCGCAACCTTCCGTACCTGCGATGTGGTAGGATTAGATACCCTTGTTCACGTTGCAAACGGGGTAGCTGCTACTTGCCCGAATGACGAAGCTATTGAAGCTTTTAAAATTCCTAGCTACGTTGCTAAAATGGTTGAAAATAAATGGCTTGGAAGTAAAACAGAACAAGGATTCTTTAAAAAAGCAAAAGATGCCAAAGGTAAATCCGAAATTCATGCATTGGATTTAAAAACCCTTGAATATAAGCCTTCACAAAAAGTAAAATTTGCAACTCTTGAAGCAACAAAATCCATTGACAATATTCGCAATCGTATGAAAGTGCTGATTGCCGGAAAAGACAAAGCAGGTGAATTTTACCGCGCTTCTTTTTATGGCTTGTTTGCTTATGTCAGCAATCGTATCCCTGAAATTACAGATGAATTATATAAAATTGATTCGGCTATGAATGCCGGGTTTGCATGGGAACTAGGGCCTTTTGAAGCATGGGATGCATTAGGTGTTGCGGAAACAGTTAAAGCAATGGAAGCAGCAGGTATCAAATCTTCAAAATGGATTACTGATATGCTGGCAAGCGGTGCAACCTCCTTCTATAAAGTTGAAAACGGGGCAAGAAAATATTATGATATCCCGTCAAAATCATATAAAACAATCCCTGGTACTGAGTCATTTATAATGTTGGATAACATTCGTGACAATAAAACCATTTGGAAAAATAGTGGTACAACCATTACTGATATTGGGAATGGCATTATTAACCTGGAATTCCATACAAAAATGAATTCCATCGGTGGAGAGGTAATTGAAGGAGTTAATAAAGCAATTGAAATTGCTGAGAAAGATTTCAGAGGATTAGTGATTTCAAACGAAGGAGCTAATTTTAGTGCAGGTGCAAATGTGGGAATGATTTTTATGATGGCGGTAGAACAGGAATATGATGAGTTAAACATGGCAATCAAAGCGTTCCAAAATGCAATGATGCGTGTTCGTTATTCTTCCATTCCAGTGGTTGTAGCTCCTCATAATTTAGCGTTGGGCGGTGCATGCGAGATGAGTCTGCATTCCGACAGAGTAGTTGCACATGCCGAAACCTATATGGGATTGGTAGAATTCGGTGTTGGATTGATCCCAGGAGGTGGCGGAACAAAGGAATTTGCAGTTCGTTTATCCGACGAATTACAGGAAGGTGACATTGAATTAAATAATTTCCGTGATAAATTTTTAACAATCGGGCAAGCCAAAGTATCTACATCTGCTGCTGAAGCATTTGATTTAGGGTACTTACGCAAAAACAAAGATGTTATTGTTGTTTCGCGTAACCGGGTGTTAACAGAAGCAAAAGCAAATTGTATAGAAATAGCTGAAGCAGGCTATACTCAACCTGTTCTGCGCAAAGATATCCGCGTACTTGGCAAACAAGCATTAGGATTAGCTTATTTAGGAGCCAACTCCATGAGAGCAGGTAACTACATCAGTGAACACGATGAAAAAATTTCCCAAAAATTAGCGTATGTATTATGTGGCGGTGATTTATCTGCACCTGCATTGGTATCTGAACAATATTTACTTGATTTGGAACGTGAAGCATTTTTATCATTGTGTGGTGAGAAAAAAACATTGGAGCGCATTCAATCAATCATTACTGGTGGCAGAATTTTAAGAAATTAATAGCCCCTCCTAACCTCCCCAAAGGGGAGGGAACGAGACTAATTATAAGTAGAAATATTAAATAAACATAAAAAAACTAACATGCTTCGAAAGTCTCCCCTTCGGGGAGATATAGAGGGGCTTCAAATCTAAAAAACATGAACGCATATATAGTAGCAGGTTTCCGCAGCGCTGTTGGCAGATCAGGCAGAGGCGCATTTCGTTTCACACGCCCTGACGAATTAGCAACGGGCATTATCAAACACATGATGGCATCAGTGCCAAACATTAATCATGAGCTGGTTGATGATTTAATTGTAGGCTGTGCCATGCCTGAGGCAGAACAAGGTTTGAACATGGCAAGGTTCATTGCTTTAATGGCATTTAATAACGATAAAGTTCCAGGAATGGTTGTCAATCGCTTTTGCTCCTCCGGTTTGGAGAGTATTGCAATTGCATCAGCAAAGATAAATTCAGGTTTATCAGATTGTATTATTGCAGGTGGTGCTGAAAGCATGAGTATGATTCCTTTCGGCGGATGGCGCATCGTTCCTGATGCGGCAATGGCGTTTACTAATCCCGATTATTACTGGGGAATGGGATTAACTGCAGAAGCTGTTGCAAAAGAATACAAAATAAGCCGTGAAGATCAGGATGCTTTCGCATACAACTCCCATAAAAAAGCTGTTAATGCCATTAAAGAAGGTAAATTTAAAAATGATATTGTTCCTGTAAAAGTTACTGAAACTTACATTGATGATAACGGGAAAAAGAAAAACCGTGATTATATTGTTGATACTGATGAAGGTCCTCGTGCTGACAGCACTATTGAAGCATTGGCAAAGTTAAAACCAGTGTTTGATGCAAAGGGAAGTGTTACAGCAGGAAACTCTTCACAAACCAGTGATGGAGCTGCTTTTGTAATGGTGGTGAGTGAGAAATTCATGAAAGAACATAATCTAAAACCAATCGCAAGGTTAGTGAGTTATGCTGTTGCCGGTGTCCCTCCGCGCATCATGGGAATTGGTCCTGTAGCTGCTATTCCAAAAGCATTAAAACTTGCAGGCCTGAATTTGAATCAAATTGATTTGATTGAGTTAAATGAAGCTTTCGCCTCACAATCTTTAGCTGTAGTCCGTGAATTAAATTTAAATCCTGAGATTGTAAACGTTAATGGTGGTGCCATTGCGCTAGGGCATCCTTTGGGATGTACGGGTGCAAAACTATCTGTTCAGCTATTCAATGAATTAAAACGCAGAGAGAAAAAATACGGTATCGTTTCTATGTGTATAGGAACAGGGCAAGGGGCAGCAGGGGTTTTTGAGATGTTAAATTAGTTTCAGGTAGAAAGTATCAAGTAGCAAGACAAAATTATGCACAATTTTAAAGAACTAAAAGTTTGGCAAGAATCAATGAATCTGGCTAAAGAGGTTTTTATTGCAACTCGGAATTTTCCAATAGTAGAAAAATACGGATTAATTTCTCAAATAAACCGTTGTACTGTTTCAATTGCAAGTAATATTGCAGAAGGGGCAGGAAGAGGTTCTTCCAAGGAATTCAATCAATATTTGAGCATAGCACTTGGTTCAAGTTTCGAACTTGAAACACAATTATTATTATCAAATGAATTTAATTATATTACTAAAGAACAAACACAATTATTAACTGAAAAGGTATGTAAAGTACAAAAGATGCTGAATGGTTTAAAAAAATCCATTTATCAAACATCCTGATACTTGATACCTGATACTAAAAAAAAAAACATGAACACAACACTAGCAAAAACAGCACTAAAAGGAGGAGAATTCCTTATTAAAGAAACAGAAGCGAATGATATTTTTATTCCTGAAGAATGGAATGAAGAACAACTGATGATAGCAAAAAGCTGTCAGGATTTTTTAGTTCAAAACGTTTACCCAAACCTTGACCGCATTGATGCACAGGAAGAGGGTTTGATGCCTGAATTGTTAAATAAAGCAGGTGAGCTCGGTTTATTAGGAATTTCAATTCCGGAAGAATACGGTGGTTTTGGCAAAGACTTTATCACTTCCATGTTAGTAACGGAATGGATTGGTAAAGGAAACTCTTTTGCTGTAGCCATTTCAGCACACACAGGAATTGGAACCTTACCAATTTTATACTATGGTAATGAAGCGCAAAAAGCAAAATACATTCCTAAATTAGCTACAGGAGAATGGAAAGCATGCTATTGCTTAACAGAGCCAAGTGCCGGGTCGGATGCTAATTCCGGAAAAACACGTGCAGTGCTTTCTCCCGATGGCAAACATTATATTTTAAACGGACAAAAGATGTGGATCACTAATGGTGGATTCGCAGATATCTTCACCGTTTTTGCAAAAATTGATAATGACGAAAATTTAAGCGCATTTATTGTTGAGAAGAGTTTTGGTGGTATTACGTTGAATCCGGAAGAACACAAAATGGGTATCAAAGGAAGTTCAACCCGTCAGGTATTTTTCAACGATTGCAAAGTGCCGGTAGAAAATTTATTATCTGACCGTCAGAACGGATTTAAAATTGCAGTTAACATTTTAAATCTTGGACGTGTAAAACTTGCAGGAGCTGCTGTTGGCGGTTCTAAAGAAATTATTACAAAGGGCATTGAATATGCAAATGAGCGTCAGCAATTCGGAAGACCTATTTCAAAATATGGTGCTATCAAATACAAAATTGCAGAACAGGCACTACGCACTTTCGCATCTGAATCAGCAACTTATAGGGCAAGTCAGAATATTGATGATGCAACTAAGTCATTAATTGCAGGCGGGATGGATGAAGCAAAAGCAAAATTGAAAGGAACAGAACAATTTGCAGTTGAAGCAGCTATCTTAAAGGTACACGCTTCAGAAGTGCTTGATTATGTTGCTGATGAAGGAGTTCAAATTTACGGAGGAATGGGTTATAGCGCTGAAGCACCTATGGACAGAGCATACCGCGATGCACGTATCAACCGTATTTTTGAAGGCACCAATGAAATCAACCGTATGCTTACAGTTGATATGATGTTGAAACGCGCAATGAAAGGCGAATTGGATTTGATGGGACCTGCACAAAAAATAGCCGGTGAATTAATGAGCATTCCTGATTTTGGTTCTTCAGAAGTTACTTTGTTTTCCGAAGAGAAAAAATATATCGCCAACTTCAAAAAAGCTGTATTGATGGTTGCCGGTTCTGCAGTTCAGAAACTAATGATGCAATTAGGAAAAGAGCAGGAAATATTGATGAACTTAGCAGATATGATCATTGAATCATACGTTTGTGAGTCCGTTCAATTACGTGTAGAAAAATTAGTAAACATACGTGGCGAAGCGGCTTGTAAAGAGCAATTAGAAATGATGCGTGTTTATATAAATGATGCTTCCGATAAAATCCACAAGTCTGGGAAAGAAGCTATCAACAGTTTTGCTGAAGGCGATGAACAACGCATTATGCTAATTGGATTGAAACGTTTCACTAAAGTTGCACCTCTTAATACTACTGCGTCTCGTAGAATTATTGCAGAAAAACTAATCGCTGAAAATAAATATTGTTTCTAATAAATTATTTGAATTTGAGTATTGAGATATGGGTATTGAGTTGTTGCAGATTACGTCTGATTTACACCTCAATACCTAATCTCACATCTCATTTTTTTGAATGCCTCCCCCCCCCCGAAAAGTATATTTACCAAGCTATAAAGTTCTCCTAATTACTTTCTAAGCCTCTTTTGTGTTGACAAAATGGACTTATGCTTCTTTTTTGCGCTCAAAATACTCACATTCAAATCAAATCCCAGAAGTAAAATCAAAGAGTTAATATAAATCCAAAACATAATAACAATTAAAGTTCCAATAGAACCATAAAGCTTATTGTAATTCCCAAAATTATTTACGTAATAGGCAAACAATAATGAAGTAATAATTGTTAAAAAAGTTGCAAATATCGAACCCGGAGAAAAAAAGCGAAACCCCCTTCTTCGCTTAGGTCCCAGAAAATAATTGAAAGAAATAAAACAAAAGCATAAAGCAATTAAAATAATCCATTTCCCAAATAAAATAAGATAATAGGTTATATTGTTCTTCTCAATGAGGTAATGCAATCCTAACTCACTAAAAATAATTAATGCGATTGCAATCGAAACTAAAACTGTTGAAAGTATTACCATTACCAAAGCAACAAATCGCTGCCTTAACAGAGAACGCGTCTCTATATCATGATAGGTTTCATTAAAACCATTCATCATGGCATTAAATCCATTGGTTGAAAAGTATAATGCTGAAAAAAAACCGAGCGATAACAATCCTCCACGCTGATTTTTAACGATATCTGCAATAGTACCTTCTGTAGCTTCAAAAGCGGCTTTTGGAAGCAACGTTTGCAACAAATTAAGTAGGGAATCCTGGAAATTATCAATGGGAATGTAAGGGATTAGAGTAAACAGGAATATAACAGAAGGAAAAAGTGCCAAAAACAAACTGAAAGCAAGCGATTGAGCACGGGTATTTAATGTACCATTGTTAATACCATGAAAAAAAAACTTGGAAACAACATATAAGGAAATTCCTTCAAAGCCAGGTAATATAACTTTTTTACTGCCGTTAATGACACCATAAATCAGTTTTGAATTTATTAAACGCTTAATATTTTTGAACTGCATATTAAAAACACAATTTGAAAATGTGCCAATTTGAAAATTTGATATAGTTTAGTTAAGAAAAGCGATTTTTTTTTGATGGAATTTTACTAATTTTTACAACAATTATATTCGAATTAATAATTTGAAAATAGATACATTTTCAAATTAACTCATTTGCACATTTTCAAATTAATGGAATTGCTTTAAGACTCAGATCAAGACTTTTAATGCTATGTGTAAGAGCCCCAACCGATATAAAATCAACACCACATTTGGCATAACTCGCAATTGTTTTATCTGTAATCCCTCCTGATGCCTCTGTTTGGTACTTTCCGTTAATTAGTTTCAGACCTTTTTTTATATCTGCAATAGAAAAATTATCTAACATTATGCGATCAATATTTCCAACAGCCAGTATTTGTTTTACTTCATCCAGGTTACGCGCTTCTATTTCAATCTTCAATTTCTTTTTTTTCTTTTTCAAATAATTGTTTGCAGCATCAATAGCTTGTTTTATTCCACCAGCATAATCTACATGATTATCTTTTATCAAAATCATGTCGTATAATCCTATGCGATGATTAGCACCACCACCAAGCAACACAGCCCATTTTTCCAATCCACGGATGGTAGGGGTAGTTTTTCGAGTATCAATTACTCTTGTTTTAGAGCCTTTGCAGAGTAAAACTAATTTATTGGTTGCAGTTGCAATGCCACTCATGCGTTGCATGCAATTTAAAACAAGGCGTTCAGCTAATAATATAGATTGGGCTTTACCCTCAACAATTAAAACGATGTCTCCCTTTTTAATAATGGCGCTATCCTTAATAAAAACAGATACTTTTAAAGTTTTATCAATATATCTGAAAATTTCGCAGGCTAATTCAACACCGGCCAGAACGCCATTTTCTTTTACAAGTAAATGCGCTTTTCCTTTAACTGAAGGTGGAATACAAGAAAGGGAAGTGTGATCTCCATCACCAATATCTTCGGCTACAGCCTGACTAATAAATTGGTGAATGTTAAAATTATAAAGGAGTTCGGGAAGCAGCTTTTTACTCACTTTCAGTCTCAATTCTAAATTGCTGAATGAGTGTATTAGAACCGGTAGTCTTAATTAAAAAGTATATTCTGAATTTTCCGTTCTCGGTTTCAAGGGTTCCAATAACATACTGTGAACCACCTTTAGGTTCGCTTTTATGAGCCACAGTAAATGACTTTACAGGATGCTTAGTAAAAAAATCCTTCAAAATCATTTCCGCCTGCTGTTTACTATAAACGTCTTCCTGAGAAATTACTTTTAAGTCAATATTCTCAATAAAGTATTTTGAAATGTTTTTTGGATTTCCAGAACGAATAGCTGTAGAAATTCCATCAATTAAATCAACTGCAAATGCAAATGCTGAAATTGAAACAATGAGTATTAAGATGCCTTTTGTTTTCATTATAATAAAAATTTAAATTTATATTAATCAGTATTGCAATAATTGAGCCAATTTAAAGCGTCTCTTTTCTTTCGCTTGACTCAGAAAAAGCAAGTAATTCTTTTAGTATAATTATAATTTATTACAAAAATTGTTGTCACACCACAAAAATATGTTTTTTTTGCATAGAAATTAACATGAATCATGAAAATTACGCTTATTCTTTGTGGCAAAACAGATGACGATTATATTGTAAAAGGCTTTATGATGTTTGAACAGCGTCTAAAACACTATATAACATTCGAAACAATTGTTATTCCTGCACTGAAAAACACAAAAGCTTTAAGTATTGAACAGCAGAAACAAAAAGAAGGGGAATTAATTTTTAAAAATATTCAGTCCTCAGATAGAATAATCCTGCTTGATGAAAAGGGGAAAGAATATAACTCAATAAGTTTTTCGGAATTTATTCAGCAACAAATGAATTCCGGAATAAAGAATATTGTCTTTGTAGTAGGCGGTCCTTATGGATTTTCAGATGAACTATACAAACGTGCAAATGGGAAAATGTCGCTTTCAAAAATGACTTTTTCTCATCAAATGGTACGCTTATTTTTTGTAGAACAGCTATATAGGGCAATGACGATATTAAAAAATGAGCCCTACCACCATAGCTGATTTTTTTATAATTTTTCCATCAAGACCTTATATAAAGCTACCATCGCATCAATATCCTTTTTGAATACCTTTTCATCAGGGGAGTGTACATTATCTTCAGGGGCACCTACAAAACACCAATCCCAAGGATTTTCAGCCCTTTGCAATTCTTTCGCATCGCTTCCACCACTGCCCTCCACTTCTAACTGATACTGAATTTTCGACTTTTTTGCTATCGAAATTATTCTATCCACATAACTTCTGCGCGGAATAAGGCTGTCGCGTAAAGATATAACGACTCCTTTACCATGTGGAACACCTTTAGTAACCCATGTAATATCATTTATCAGTGCTTGTTTAACACCGTATTTCTCATAGATGAATTTTTGCAGGTAAGAAACACTTCCTCCACCGTGTTCTTCCCAACAAGAAAAACAGATAATTCCATCTTCCACTGTTTCAGCTACTTTTAAAGCATTCCAGACACCAAGCCTGTTGTCCATATAACAACACTGAACAAACTCTTTTGTTTCACGCCAATTCGGCTTGAAGGTAAGTTCTGTTCCCCTGTCCAGATTGCGCTTATAATTGTATTCTAATTTTGTTTCTTTCGTTTCCTTATCTATAGCAAGTTTCAACTTTACTTCCACTTTGCCTTTACTATCAGCACCCACTAATTCCATCCCATCAATAACCCGCGGACCGCCAATTTTCACCAATTCTTTATCGTACCTCACAGTAAAACCAATACTATCAATATGAGCAAATAGGACTGTTTTGGGTTTGCCGAATACCAGCACAATACAATCCTGAAAACCATCACCAGAAAATATTTCAGGTTTTACTTTCCATTTCTTTTGATGTTTATTGATATAATCCAAAAGGAATTTTGTCATCCCAACTTCATTACCCGACGGTGCATGAATACTGCACATTTCTTTTAATAGCTTCATTCTAAAAATTAAATATTGTTACTGGAAATATCATTAATTTAACACAACACTAAAATGAATCCAACACTTTCCGAATAATTGCAACACATTCCATTAATTGTTCTTCTGTAATTACCAATGGTGGAGCAAAGCGGATAATATCATCATGGGTGGGTTTTGCAAGCAAACCATTTTTCATCAATTGAATACAAACATCCCAGGCTGATTTGCCTTTTTGGTGTGAAATTACCATTGCACAAAACAGGCCTTTGCCGCGTACCGTTTTTACTAAATCAGGATGCTCTCTTTGAATGGCTTCTAATTCTTTTAATAATAGTTTACCTAATCGCTCGGAGTTTTCAGATAATTGCTCTTCTTTTAAAACAGTTAGTCCGGCAATAGTGACCTTACAAGCAATGGGGTTACCCCCATAAGTAGAGCCATGCTGTCCGGGTTTGATGCACAACATTATATCATCATCCGCCAAAACCGCGGAAACAGGATATGTTCCACCCGACAGTGCTTTTCCTAAAATCAAAATATCAGGGTGAACCTCTTCATGATCACACGCTAAAAGTTTTCCTGTTCTTCCTAATCCGGATTGTATTTCATCAGCGATAAATAAAACATTATTTTGTTTGCACAAATCATAGCATTTTTTCAAATACCCTTTATCAGGAACAACGACACCAGCCTCACCTTGAATAGGCTCAATTAAAAAGGCAGCAACCGTTTTATCTTTTAGGAGTTCTGATAATGCATTTAAATTATTGTATGGAACTGAAACTATTCCCGGAGTGAAGGGACCAAAATTTTGACGTGCCTCAGAATCATTGCTGGCAGAGACAATAGAGATTGTGCGTCCATGAAAATTATTTTCACATACGATTATCTTCGCTTCATTATCGGCAACACCTTTTTTCTCATAAGCCCATTTACGTGCCAATTTCAAGGCTGTTTCAACACCTTCGGCACCTGTATTCATCGGTAGTACTTTGTCATATCCAAAATAGGAAGTAATAAATTTTTCATATTCCCCTAATGAATCATTATAAAAGGCACGTGAAGTAAGAGATAATTTTTGTGCTTGATTAATTAATGCGGATACAATTTTCGGATGACAATGTCCTTGATTTACGGCACTATAAGCAGATAAAAAATCGAAATACTGCTTGCCTTCAACATCCCAAACATATACTCCTTCACCACGTTCCAGCACCACAGGCAATGGATGATAATTATGCGCTCCGTATTTATCTTCTAATTCGATTGCTTTTTCCGATGTAATTTTATTGCTCATAATAGCTTCCATAATAATTATATTTTGGCTGCAAATTTAATGAAATTAATCACTCAACGTAATATTGATGCGTAAATCCAGATATTCAAATCCGTATTTCAATGCGAATTAGTAACTTCGCAACCTATGAGAAATAAAAAACTATTACCAATACTCGAAAATGTAAATGTGATTGATGCCAGTTCAGACGGGCAATCAGTAGGGCGTGTTGATGATTTTGTAGTATTTATTAAAGGAGCTGTCCCGGGCGATATTGTGGATGTACAAGTTACCCGAAAAAAAAACAAATTCCGTGAAGGCAAAGCTATTGCCATCCATCAGTTTTCTGACAAACGTACTGAATCTGTTTGCAGCCATTTTGGAGTATGCGGTGGTTGCAAATGGCAAAATATGAAATATGACTGGCAGCTATTTTACAAGCAAAAACAGGTAAGTGACGCACTTACACGACTTATCAAAATTGAGCTTCCGGAGATTCAGAAAATTATTCCTTCAAAAAACATTTATCATTACAGAAATAAATTAGAATATACTTTTTCCAATAAAAAATGGCTTACCGAAGAACAGATACAGGATAAAGACCTCGCATTTGGAGAAGGATTGGGAGAGATTTCCAGGAATGCACTTGGTTTTCATATACCAGGCTCATTTGATAAAATACTAAATATCGATACCTGTTATTTACAGGAAGAGCCTTCAAACGCCATACGTAATGAGATAAAAAAATACGCGATTGAAAACAAATTAACTTTTTTTGATCTGCGGGAACAAATCGGATTTTTACGAAACATCATCATCCGCAGCACTTCTACAGGGGAATGGATGTTAATTGTTTGTTTTCATTATGATGATAAAGCGGAAATTGAAAAATTACTCAATCATGTTTCAGGAGCATTTCCTCAAATAACATCACTGCAATATGTAATCAATCCCAAACGAAATGATACTATCAGTGACCTGGAAATAAAAGTGTTTAAGGGCAATGATAGTATTTATGAAAGCATGGAAGATTTGAAATTCAAAATCGGTGCAAAAAGTTTTTATCAAACAAATTCTGATCAGGCCTACAAATTATACAAAGTTACACGTGATTTTGCAGCAATAAAAAACACCGATATTGTTTATGATCTATATACAGGAACTGGCACCATCGCTAACTTTGTGGCACATCAGGCGAAAAAGGTAGTGGGTGTTGAATATGTTCCGGCAGCAATAGAAGATGCAAAAATTAATTCGCAAATTAATAATATCCACAACACCCTTTTTTATGCAGGTGATATGAAAGACGTTCTTAACGATGCTTTTATTAAAGATAATGGTAAACCGGATATTATCATAACAGATCCGCCACGTGCGGGGATGCATGATGATGTCACAAAAAAAATACTGGAAATTTCACCGCAGCGTATTGTTTACGTAAGTTGCAATCCCGCAACTCAGGCTCGTGATCTTCAAATGTTAGACGAAAAATATACAGTAACAAAAGTTCAACCGGTTGATATGTTCCCACAAACGCATCATGTTGAAAATGTGGTTTTATTAGAACTAAAATAAATTAATTGCTTATCTGCTTTAGACATGCTGTCTTTTATTGTTTTGTAATTCC
>JAVHPR010000040.1:0-6578 GCA_036170695.1 Bacteroidia bacterium | reverse complement strand
TCATAAGGAGCTAAGATACTATTTTTTTACATGTCTAAAGCAGATAAGCAATAATATTTTTTTACCACAAAGTTCACAAAGACAAAACACAAGGAACACAAAGACTTGCGATCTTTGCGGATTCTTTGTGGTCTTTGTGGTTATATTTATTTCTAACTATTGACGTCATTCAAATGTGTTTAATATTTCTAAAATTTTAGTATTCAGATTTTCAATTGCCAAAGGGATATCCCAAGTTTCTTTGTTTCTTCGTTCGACATAATTTGAAACTGCACGTATTTGAATATATTGTACTTCCTGTTTTTCACATGCAAACATAAATGCAGCACCTTCCATACTTTCAACTATGGGATGAAACTTATGAACTGTTTTTTCAATACTGTCTTCATTTCCATGAACAGTGTTTACAGTTATTCCGTTTACTTTCGGCAGCATTTCAATCGCAGCATTTGATATCTGAGAAGTATTATTAGAAACTTTTGATATCCCACTTAATTTCAATTCAACTATACTCAAAAAAGAATTTCCGTCCTCTGCACCCAATTCTGAAAAACAATCTTCATAGACATTCACAACCGTACCAATTTCAAGATTGCGATTAAAACTACCGCAAATTCCCATATTCAAAGCCAAATCATACTCTCTATTTAAAACTTTTCCCAAAAAATAGGCTGTTGCAACCATTCCTATACCGGTAATCAATATGCAAATTTCTGATTTCTTATAAGTGCATACAATTAAATTGCCGCTTGAATCACTTTGCGATTCCATTTGATTTAATAATGGCTGGACTTCAAATCTGGTAGCTGCAACAATAAGTATCTTCATATAGTTTTTAGAAATTAATATTCAGATTTTATATAATTAACATTCGTTCTTAATCCCCCTGGCCCCCTTTTCAAGGGGGAATTGTTTCCATAAATCTATCCGGAATAATTTGTGTTAGGCTGAATAAAAAAAACAAATAAAAAATTATACTGCCGCAAATATACAAATGATTTCAGCCCGGATAATTCAAAAAAAGATTCATTTAATTTCAAGCTCGACGTGTAATGTAATTCGCTGTATATTTGCAATATGATTCATATTACAAGAAGAGAAAATTTTAATGCTGCTCACAAATTGTATAATCCAAAGTGGAGCAATGAAAAGAACTACGAAGTTTTCGGTAAATGTTCAAATCCAAACTGGCATGGGCATAATTATATTTTATATGTTACAGTAAGAGGAAAAGTAAAGCGAGATACCGGATATTGCGTTAATTTAAAAGAGCTAAGCGCTGTTATTAGAACAACTATCACAGACAAATTGGATCACAAAAATCTGAACCTGGATGTTGATTTTTTAAAAAAACTGATTCCTTCCACAGAAAATGTAGCTATATCGATTTGGAATGAATTAAAATCCCCTGTTAAGAATTTGGGCTGCCAATTGTATTGCATTAAACTTTGTGAAACTGAAAATAATTTTGTGGAGTATTTTGGAGAAAAATGACAATACAATACGTCATTGCGAAGGAGGTACGACTGAAGCAATCCAATACCAATAAAATAATGAGATTGCTTCGTTCCTCGCAATGACGATAACAATTAAAATTTTGTAGAAAATGAAATTCTTGCACTGAAAGTGCATAGTTTTAAACTAACGAACTGAAACAATAAATCTATAAATCTAAAAATTAAATAAAACATATATGTCTCACGATGAATTTGACGATGTAGAGGGGTACAAAAAAACTGACAAGTATAACCTGAAATCAATAAAAAACATTGCATCAAAATACAAAAATATTTTAAGTGACATGGGTGAAAACCCTGATCGGGAAGGGCTTTTAAAAACTCCTGAACGTGTTGCAAAAGCTATGCAATTTCTTACCCATGGTTATGATTTAAATCCTGTTGAGATATTAAAATCTGCCATGTTCAAGGAGGATTACAAACAAATGGTGATAGTAAAAGATATTGAAATATATTCAATGTGCGAACATCATTTGTTACCTTTTTTCGGCAAAGCACACGTTGCCTATATTCCAAATGGCTATATAGTCGGCTTAAGTAAAATACCAAGGATTGTGGATGCTTTTGCACGCAGGCTTCAGGTCCAGGAACGCCTGACAATGGAAATCCGTGATTGTATAGAAGATACTTTAAATCCGCTTGGTGTAGCTGTTGTAATTGAATGTTCTCACCTTTGTATGCAAATGCGTGGTATCCAAAAACAAAATTCAGTAACAACCACTTCGGCTTTTACAGGCGCATTTTTAAAAGAAACTACCCGTCAGGAGTTTATTAGTTTAATTGGATCCAAACTGCATTAATAAATTATTCGCTACATTGAAATATAACGTGAAAGGGATGTTTAAGCTATATTCTTTATAGTATAATACACTATTTCACAAATTTTAACATCTGACATTTTTGCATATCAATTCAATCGGTACTATCTTTGTACTAATAAAAATAACAAACAAAAAAAACTATTTATGGAAACGAGTAATTATAATTATGTTCAATCGCATGAAGAAGCTGCTTCAATGTCAAAGACATTTATTTCAAGTGTTTTTTCGTGGATGTTTGCCGCATTAGCTATTACCTCTGTGGTATCTTATTATTTTGGTAATAGCATGGAATTAATGTCCTACCTTATAAATGTTGATGGTGGTGGTTTAACTATTTTAGGCTATGCAGCCATGTTTTCCCCATTAGCATTTGTTCTGATTATGTCATTTGGGCTTAACCGTATTTCCTACCCTGTATTATTATTCCTATTCCTATTGTTTGCAGCTGTAATGGGTATGAGTATTAGTTTTATTTTCCTGGCCTATACTTCGAGTTCAATCTTTACCACATTCATTGCAGCTTCTGCAATGTTTGGCGTAATGTCGGTGGTTGGTTACACAACTAGTACCGACTTAACTAAATTCGGCTCTATTATGACAATGGGCTTAGTCGGAATTATTATTGCAAGTTTGATAAATATGTTTATGCATAGTGGCACAATGGATTACATCATCAGTTTTGTTGGTGTTTTGGTATTTACCGGATTAACCGCTTATGATGTACAAAAATTAAAAAACATAGGCGCAGGTATTGAATTAGGCAGTGCAACCGCAAGTAAATTGGTAATAATGGGAGCTTTAAATTTATTTTTAGATTTCATTAACTTGTTTTTAATGCTGCTTCGCTTATTTGGCGACAGGAAATAATCATTTGATTTATAGAAAAAAAGGGAAGCAAAATAATTTGCTTCCCTTTTTTTTGTGCTAAAATATTTTTTATTATTTCAATAAAGAATCCCATCCCTGAGCTGTTATTGGGTGTACTGTCCCCCCCTTGGTGATAAGGCTTACCCCCTCTTTTTTGTTCGTCATGTGACCAATAACAGAAATATCCGGATTGGCTTTTATTTTTGGAAAATCAGATTGGTCAATAGTAAAAAGTAATTCATAATCCTCACCACCATTTAAGGCACAAACAGTTGGATCCAGATTAAATTCGCGAGCCATCGTATAAGTGGATGGATCAATGGGGATTTTATCCTCATATAAATTACAACCAGTTTCTGATTGTGTGCATATATGCAGTATTTCAGATGCTAAACCATCAGAAATATCAATCATAGCAGTAGGTTTTACTTTCAGCATTTTTAATAATGGCGGAATATCTTTTCGGGCACCTGGTTTTAACTGGCGCTCTAAAATATAATCATAGCCCCCCAAATCCGGTTGTACCCCCGGACTTTCCATAAAGATTTTTTTTTCGCGTTCTAATAATTGCAAACCAACATAAGCTGCCCCTAAATCGCCGGTAACACAAAGTAGGTCACCTTCTTTGGCTCCATCACGGTAAACTAAGTCTTCCGCATTGGCTTCGCCAATAACAGTGATGCTAATTACCAATCCAGATTTTGAAGTAGTGGTATCACCACCAACAATATCAACTTTGTATTTACGACAGGCTGATATCATTCCTGCATAAAGCTCTTCCATGGCTTCTACCGAAAACCGGTTTGATACTGCAAATGAAACTGTAATTTGTCTTGGTAAGGCATTCATTGCATATATATCGGAAACGTTTACCGATATAGATTTGTAGCCCAAATGTTTTAGAGGTACATATGCCAAATCAAAATGTACTCCTTCCACCAACATATCTGTTGAAACAACTATTTGCTTGCCTTTATAATCAATAACGGCAGCATCATCACCAATGCCTTTAATAGAACTTTCATTCTTTGTTTCTATGAATTGGGTAAGGTGTTTTATTAACCCGAATTCACCTAAACTGCTTAACTCTGTACGTCCTGTGTTTTCTAACATTTTTTAAATAAATTTAATTTTACGCGCAGCAAAACTACACATACGCAATAAAATTACTCCATGTTTAAATCGTGAAATATTGGTGCTGCCATAAGTGCGTTCTTTATAGCGAATAGGTATTTCCACTATTTTATGATTCAATTTATGTGCTCCGAAAATTAAATCATAATCACCAAAAGGATCAAAATTACCGAAGTAACTTTGATTTTTCACTAATCGATAATAATCTTCCCTGAAAATCACTTTTGTACCACAAAGCGTGTCTTTAAATTTCTGTTCCAATAACCAGGTGAAAGCAATACTGAAAAATTTGTTTCCCAATAAATTTAAAAAGCGCATCGCATTTTTATCCATTGCATACACTAGCCTGGAACCATTGATAAAATCTCCTTTGCCTGAAGCTATAGCATCATAAAATTTTGGCAAATCTTCCGGAGGGACAGTTAAATCAGCATCTAATATCATTAAAATATCTCCGGTAGCCATTCCAAAGCCCTTACGAACAGCATCTGCCTTTCCTTTTCCTTTTTGCTGACCTATTTTTATATCGTGAGTGTTTGAATATTTTTGAGCAATTTCCTGTATTTTCTCCCAGGTATCATCAGTAGAATTCCCTTCGATAAAAATCAATTCAATGTGCTTGCCAAGTTTAGGCAAACGAAGAATTGCATTTTCAATATTACCACTTTCATTACGGGCAGGAATAACAATAGATACCGAATATTTTTCTTTATACTCTGCCTCCGACAATGTAGAAAGTGGTTTGGCAAAAGTGTACATGTTTATTGAAAAGAAGCGAAAGAATGGAAGTTTTGCTAAAAAACTATTTAGGAAACTTTTGAGTAAAGGAACATTAAATGGGAATATCATCCGTTTGGTATTCCTGTAAACATCGAACCCTGCTATGTAAAGCAAATTATTAATATCCGCCAATGACAACCAATTTAATAAAGGAGTTGGTGTTTTTATTCCGATTTTCTCTGCAAATTTCAAAACAGGCTCCCAGAGGTAATTGTAGTAGGTAACAATTATCTTTGTTTGAGGGTGACAAACTTTATGCAGTTGCTTAAAAACTTCCTGCACATCATCAACATACCCGATTAAATTGGAAAGTATAATTAAATCAAACTTTTCATCCAGCTGAAGATTTTCAGCTTCCATGACATGGAAATTAATGTTTGGAAATTTATCTTTGGCAACTGCTATCATAGCCGGACTAAAATCTATACCCACCTTGCGTTTTGCGCGAATACCATTAAGCAATTCACCCGCACCACAACCAACTTCAAGTACGGAGATATCTTCATGCGAAAAATAATCACAATAGTTGGTAATTTCATCCCAATAATATGCGTTTAAACCTCTTGCTTTTTTACGACTTTGTGCTAATCTATCGAAGTATTCACTTCTGTTTTCTTTTTGATAAATCATTGCTGCTATTCAATTTTAACTATTTCAATGGTTTGAAACATACCTAATTTAGTGCCTAAAGGGTTTAAAAATTTTTCGATAAAATTCAAAAAAGTAAATGTTACTACCGGAACTAATGCATTCCTGGAAACCCCACCACTCATTATATACATAAAAGGAGTATGGTATTTGATTGATTGTATTTTCAGTTTAGGAAATTCTTTTTCAAATTTTTTTCGATCGCGTTCAAAATAAATATGCGGTAAAGCCTGATTAGAACCTGAAAGGCGCCCGACGGAATGTATTTCCCAATCACCATTAATATCAAAAGGTTCGTGGTGAAAGTTTTTATAAATGAATCGTCCAAACCAGCTATTAGCAGGCTCTATCATAACAATCTTACCACCCGGTTTAAGGGTGCGTTCAGCCTCTTTTAAAAATAAATAGGGTTTATGAATATGATGAAAAACATTCAGCATAAAGATTCCACTCAATTCGTTTTCCGGAAAAGGCATTTCTTCAGCCGAAACAACAAGATCGCAATGACTAAAAGGTATAATATCCGAAGTTATCATTTCCGGTATCAGCTCTTTTAAAAAGCCTCCTCCAGAGCCAACTTCTAAAAGTTTGCCTGATGGTAATTGTTTAGAGATGCCAATAAAATCATTGTACCATTTCTCATATATTTTTTTTAAAAATACTTTAGAAAGTATGATCTCCCTGTGTTTTAAAGTAGTTTCCGGGGCATCCAAAGGAGCTTCTAAATCGTATTTTATCGTCAATTGCTTATTAATTAAATAAATTGCTTATCTGCTTTAGACATGCTGTCTTTTATTGTTTTGTAATTCCT
>JAVHPR010000039.1:0-6620 GCA_036170695.1 Bacteroidia bacterium | reverse complement strand
GCCCGCGGGCAGTTGTCGTCCCGGCCGGAGTTCATCCGCGTCATCGTCCCCGCTTATTGGAATATTTTAAAATTGATGGTGAATATGACGAAGAGTACTTTTTTGAGACTGAAGGAGCACACCAGCGCTTACTGAATTTTGATGAAGTACTTGGAAAGCTTTCTGAAAGAGGTATCACTCATAGTAAATTTGCCACCAAATCGGATGTGTTTAACCTCGTTTATCATCGTGGAACAAAAAACAATGCTGTTGTTTGGCTTGAAGATACTGTAAAAGCGGATGGTTTGAGTAATAACTTTTCGAAAGTATATCGTTATTTAATCAACTCCAAATTGATTACTAACAAAACGCTTAAAGAGTCTTTAATTATTGCTGATAATCGTGAAAATGAGAGTCTGAATTTCTCTCAAAAAAATAAAAAGGATATAACTGATTTGTTAAGGATCAATGAGGAAATAAAAAGTGTAAAGTCGGTACGTACTGATTTTCTGGAGTTTCGCGAGTTGGTTAAAATATATAATTCAAAAACCAAAATCGTTAGTGAATTAATTTCTGCATTTAACAATTCCTATACAGCTGCAATTCCTGAACTGGAAATTTCTTCTGTCGAAAGGGGACGGCACATTGCAGCGGTTCATAATGAAATCAATGAAATATTAAAACCTAAAGAATTAAATTATGCTTCCTATATCGGTGAAAAAAATGCAGATATAAAAAATAAAACTAATTTGTTAGGGGAAAAGCAAGCTGCACTGAATGAGATTAATAAATTTGAAACCGTTGATTTTTTGAAAGAATCATTACGAAATTTAGATAAAGATCGTAAGGATATTGAAACTCGGTTTACTACCATTGAGATACAAAAATTATCAAGTAAGCAATTGGAAATGCGAATTGATAAATTAAATTATCAAATCGCATCATTAGAAAATCAAATTGATAACTATAATAATCTATTGATTCATAAAATTTCGGATAACGAAGATGTGAAGCAATTATTGAATTCTGTCCTATCTGAGCAGGTTATCGGCTTGCCTAGTAAGCAAATTAAAAAGCCAATCAAAAAAATATCAGCTAAACTATTGGCGATTTTTGATGGTGAAATTGATATTACTAAAGGTATCACGCTGAAGGAATTCAGGTCAGTGAAAGAGTTGAAAGAGGAATTGAAAGGCTTGCAGCTTGAGAAAAAACAAACTGAAGAACTTTTAAAAACTGTTGCCGATAAAGAAAAAATTGATTCAAAATTGAAAGTTATTTTAAATGAAATTGAATCAATTAAAGAAAAAGTAAAACAGATTGAAAGCAAACCAGCTCTTGAAAAACAGGTTAGGGCTATTACTGATGAGGTACGAACACTGACATTAGAAAAGAAAGAGTTGGAAGAGTTTTTGAGTTCATTAGTTAAAGAAATTTCTCAGAAACAAATTATGTTTGACAAGTTGCAGGAAGAAAAACGCAATTTGGAAGTTCGCGTCAGAGAATTAAAAGAACGAAAAATTGAAGTGGAATCAATTAATCTTGCGCCTACTGAATATGAAACAAATGATAATCTGGACTATATCTTTGCAAAAATTCAGATTCATCAAAAGGACAGAATTGAACTAAAAGTAAAAAAAGATGCCACTTTTGATAACTTGAAATATCGTTTGCGCAATAATAGTGCGGATATTGAGCAGTTTATTAATTTTGTAGAGGATGAAATTGCCTGTTTGTCTGATAAAGAGCGTAGCATCGACGGTTTATTATCAAGTATTTCAACACAATTTGCGAACCCGGCATACACCTTATTAAAACGTTATGAAGAGTTTAAACAATTCGTTTATACTAAATTTAACGAAAAACTTTCTCAGACGCGTATCTCCAATATCGAGTCTATGAAAATCGAATTGCTGGATAATGAACGTATATTGGGCGAATTGAAAAAGATTGCTTCTATACAGGAATTTAATGGCCAGATGAGTTTTGAGTTCGATCAATCTGAAAATTTAAAAGTACTTAACACATATCTCGACAGTGGTAAAAAAGTTAGTTTCGACGAGTTATTTAATATTGAATTATTACTTCATATCAAAGGAACTGATAAACGTGTAGATTTGGCAAATCAGGTGGAATCGGATGGTACCGACCGGATGATTCGTTTGGTAATGATCATGTCAATTATCAACAGGTTAGCAGTTACTGATGAACAGAATAAGATTGCATTATTTATTGATGAGGTTGCAACCATTGATAAACAAAACCGTCCGGAACTTGTAAAATTTTGTAAGGAACATCATTTCCTTCCAATTTTTGCCGCACCGGATGCTGTTGAAGGATTTAATAAATATTATTTTATGTATCCGTCAAAAGGAAAGATCAATATCAATGAAAAACAAAATGCTGTTATTGTTGAAAGAAATGGTGCTGTTCAACCATTAACAAAAATACCAAAAAGTAAATAATATCAATTTCCCTGACAGGGTTTCAAACCCCTGTTAGGGTTTAAGGTAAATGATAAAAGTGTAATTCAAGCCCTATTGGGTTGTTTTATATACTGTAATATAAAATTGTATTTAAATTGTTTCATAACCCCTAACAGGGTTTGAAACCCTGTCAGGGGGGATGATTTTTTATAATTTTCAATAAAGAAATAATTTTCAAATGAAAGCTGAACCAAGAACCATACTGCGCTTTTTACTGGAGTACTTTGACATTATCAACGAATTGTATGAAACACAGTCGAAGGCTGGTGTCATTTCTTTTGAAACGTTGAATCAAATTATTTCCCAAAATAATAGCGATATTAAATCGCAGTTGATTGACTATAAAATACTAAGCGCAGTTAATGATAATTACGAAATACGGACTGTTTATTATAACCTGATTGAATTTATTTTAAGTGAATTCAAGCCAATGTTGCCCGAAACAATTGAAAAATATCATGGTTCAATTGCTGAATTATTCCGTAAAATAAAAGAGAATGTAAATGGTGATAAAGTAATTTTAAATCAGCGATTAATAGAATTAGCTAATGAAATTAGGTCGTTCTACGAAATGGTAGAAAAAAATACGATTAGTTTGTTAAATGAAACTCGTGAATTAAAAGCCAATGTAAAAAAAATTGATTATCGCGAAAAGATTGTGCGTGCTTCACGTTGGATTGACGAATATATTATTCCGCTTAATAAAATTTTGGATATTAATCATAATACTTCTATTGCAAATAAATTATATGATATTTCTGAATATTCAAATAAATACCGTTTAAATTTTGATGAAGAAAGTTCGCGCGTATTATTTGAAAAGCTTTATTTTCAATTAATTCAGGTGAATGATAATTTATTGAGGCAATCAAAAATATTAACTAACGAATTGTTGCCGCTTATTGAGCGTATCCGCACCGAGTCAATTATTTTAACCGGTTGGATTACATTCTTGAAAAATCCGTATAAGCAAAAAGTACCTCAACTATTTGAATCCAAAAGGACAAATATATACTCTAATAACACGTTCTTCAATGCTTCTGAGATCTTTGAACAATTTAAAAATGATCCGGCTGTATATTTTGAAGAAGAAGTAAATACAGATGAGAAATGGATTTTTGATAAAGAATATTTTACTCATAAATTAAAATCCAATCTGCCTGTGAGTGATTTTTTTAAGTGGTGTAATAAAACATTAAAAGAAGAATATAAAAAAGTGGAAATTGAAAAATTCTTTGCACTTACAACGCTTGCTTTTGATGAAGATATTGAGCGCGATTTTGGTAAAAAGCCCGAATTCGACAAAATAAGAATTAACGATTTAACATTAACTGTTCCTAAAATAACAATCAATAAACATGGAATTTCCTAATCATCATCGCCAAATTGTAGAAGATTTAATGAGTGGTAAATTTATTTTGCCACAAGAACGCACATACGCAGTTCTGAAGGATAACGAGCAATCCTACACCTATTTTTTCAAAGCTTCATTCAACTACGACTTGAAAATTACACAGGATTTTGTTTACCTGGTTTCAGATGAATCAAATGAAATGTTATCACGTGATATCTGTATATTTTTTGCGCTATTGAGCTATGAGCTTGATCGTGATGGGAAAAACTTTTTGGAACGTATTCAATTCAGTGAATTTGAGACCGAAGAAATCGAAAATTATTTTACCAACTCCTCCTATATTGATTTGATATTATCAAACAAACAATTGAAGGATGCTGACTCCCGCAAAAATTTCATCAACACCCTTAACCGGAGGAATATTATTGAGAAAACTGCCGATAACCGCTTTGTCTTTACATCGGCTCATAAATTCTTTATGGATTTTGCTGCCGATATTGTGAAGTTTGAAAATGTTGAGAAGGAGTAAAGGAAAGGGAAGGTTTTCAACACAGAGACACAGAGACACGGAGAACACTGAGCGACACAGAGTATTTAAGGTAAAATTGTTTTGAATAATATCTCTTTGTTTCTTTGTGTTCTCCGTGTCTCTGAGTTTTATTTTATATCGCAATAATTCTACATAAACCGATTCTTAAAATCAATTTCCGTAAAAGTTTTTTTCCCTCTTAAATAATAATCAATTAAAATGCTATGCAGGTAAACTGCCGTATTTGTATATTGTTTTATCTGTTGCTTTAATTGCTTACGTTTATTTAATGATTTACCAAGTGAAGCATAAAAACTAAAATGTGCTTTTATAACTGCAACAAAATGGCTGAATTGACCTGAAAACAGGAATTTTAAACCAGCAATCCCATCCAGCTTAAAACGGATAAGTATTTTTATAAAGAAATTATGAGGAGGAAGATTTTTGAAAAGCATCATCATGTTGTTGCGGAAATTCAAAAATGTTTTGAATGAGCTTGATTTATTTAATGTTCCACCGCCAACATGGTAAACTGTTGAATCTCCGCAATACATTATTTTGTAACCCATATTTTTCAAACGCCAGCATAAATCTATTTCTTCCATGTGTGCAAAAAAATCTTCATCAAAACCAGCAGCTTTATGGAAAATTTCTGAACGCATAAACAAACAAGCTCCTGTAGCCCAAAAAACTTCACGCGTATCGTTATACTGCCCATTGTCTTCTTCCAGATGCTCTAAAATCCGCCCACGGCAAAATGGATAACCATATTTGTCAATAAAACCACCCGCTGCACCTGCATATTCAAAATAAGTTTTGTTAGAATAGCTTTTAATTTTGGGTTGACATGCAGCAATGGAATTATCCTCATCCATTAGTTTTATTATAGGTTCAATCCAGTTAGAAGGCACTTCTACATCTGAGTTAAGCAATACATAGTATTCTGCATTCACGTGTTTTAATGCATCGTTATACCCTTTTGCAAACCCCAGATTAGCGGTGTTTTTAATAATATTAATTTGAGGATAACTAGTTGTTAGAAAGGAGATCGAATCATCAGATGATGCATTATCGGCAACAATGATTTGTGCATTGCTCGAATTATATTGAATTACAGAAGGCAAAAACTTTTCGAGGAAATCTTTACCATTCCAATTTAAGATGACAATTGCAATTTTCATACTTTCCAATAATTACTCATTAATTCAGTTACCCAGTTTGGTTGTTTGATTTCACCTTTTTCCTGAAACTCTTTAAATACAGGTTTAATATCTAGAACAGGCGTACCATCAATTGCGTCAAGATATTTTACTTTTATTTTTCGCCCATTATGTTCTAAAAGCTCAACAGTACAAAGGCCAATTGAGTTTGGTCTGTCTTTTTTTCTTTGTCCAAAAATCCCCACCGAAGGAAAATTTTTATTATCCCGCGGATGCCCTGAAAAAACAATTTCTTTGGGATTAGTTTTGTCGAAAAAGAAAATAATTTCAAGATGTGAAAAGTCTGATATATTGTTAAATGCTTCAGTAGGAATATGATCAGCAAGCTCAATTTCGGTAATTATGTTTCCCCAAAAATCATCAGATGGAACCTTTCGTTCATTTTTTACAAATGCTATTGGCTGAAGTTTAATTTCCATTTTTGTTGTTAATGCAGTCATCATTCTTTCATCGAGAATTTTGCGTAAGGGATTGAAGCGAAAATCCTTTTCTTTTTCAGAAAAGATTGTAGTGAAAAGCCCGCCCCCTTTCTTACTTCAAGAAAGGGGAACGCCCAAATTAATTTATTATTTTAGATTAATTTTTGTGATCTATTTTTCAATTATTTCGGATTATTAAAATTCTCTTCTGAATTACCTCCGGTTAATGTTTGCCAATTAGTATTTGATATTTCTCCCTGAGCTGTGGAGTGTATCAATTGATAGCGGTTTGTAACCAAATCGGAATTTAAAAACACAAATTTTCTATTGGATTGTTTATTACCGGGATATGTTAAAATAAGTGTTTTATCAATCAATACATCATATTGCCAAATCTCATAAGGTTTTGCATTTCTCTCATCAAGATTAACTTTGTTTCTGGAGGATGGCGCTCCATACTGCAGATAAACTCTTCCTCTATCGGTGTCATATCCTTTTAGTCCATATTGGCGGTCGCGGAAACGATGTCACTATCGCGCCGGGAGCGAACTGAGCGGGTGAAGGCGATTTTGGAGGAGCTTAGCGTCATGTCGCTGGCAAAATCGCGCGGCTATCAGCTTTCCGGTGGTGAAC
>JAVHPR010000038.1:0-6648 GCA_036170695.1 Bacteroidia bacterium | reverse complement strand
GCAGGAATTACAAAACAATAAAAGACAGCATGTCTAAAGCAGATAAGCAATTTTTGCAAAATCAATACGAAATTATTCTTTCATGCGTGGTTAATTATTAATTTGAAATTGCGACAAATGCTTTTTGAATATTTAAAATTGAATATCAACGTGAAAGATGAAGAATTTAATGTCATTTATCCCGAACGGATTCAAAAACTTGCAAAGCGACACTGGACGCCCATTGCAGTGGCTAAAATTGCAGCACAATTTCTTGTAGTAGAGCCGGGAACTAAAGTATTGGATATTGGCTCAGGAGCAGGGAAGTTTTGTATGGTTGGTTCGGCATATACAACAGGGCATTTTACAGGAATTGAACAGCGTGAATATTTTTATCAACTTTCTAACCGTATCAAGCAAAGCTATCGCTTGCAGAATGTAAATTTTGTCCACTCCAATATAACCAAAATTAATTTTAAGGAATACAATGCATTTTATTTTTTTAATTCATTTTTTGAAAATATCGACAGCTCTGCAGTGATTGATGATACCGTTCAGACGGATATTAATTTGTATGCCCTGTATTCCAGGTATGTAAGAGAGCAACTTAATGAAATGCCCTTAGGAACTAGGTTAGTTACGTATTGGAGTGATTTAAAGGAGGTGCCAATCGGATATAAAATACAAGCCACAAGTTTAGAAGGATTGCTTAAAATGTGGGTAAAGACCTTTTGAAATGGGAAAAGAAAAAGAACATACACTTAAAGAAGCCTTTATTAAGCTAGGGGTAGCGAAACTTAAAAATTTCGGCTTTGTAAATGTTAATAAATCAAACATTTTAACCGATGAAGTGTATGCGCTTTATTTTTCAAAAATATTGCACGAATCACTCGGTGATAATTTAGAGAAAGATGTGGCAATTAAAGAATTAATAGGAGCAATGGATGCATTGATAAAATGAAATGTAAATATGTTACCTCAAGAACTCAAATTGCAATTTGGATTTTATAATTCTCATAATTTTTACCGAATGAATTTAAACAAGAAGTATTCTTTAATAACAAGGCTGGCCAGTTACGTTTTTCCTTTTCCTATAGAACAAAAGAAAGGAAAAATAACGCCTTGTCTTGAAGTAGTTTTGGAGAATGGTAAATTAGTTTTGAACACCGCACATGTAAATTATTCCTTCGGATCTTTACACGACATCTTTTATAAAACTTTCAAAAAAATTAACATTAGCGATAGAGAAATAAAAAATGTGTTAATTTTGGGGTTTGGAGGAGGAAGCATTGCTTCTCTCCTTACCGAAACATTTAGTAAAGATTGTACAATAACCGGCATTGAAGCAGATGAAGTTGTGATTGAATTAGCGAAAAAATATTTTAATATTGACAAGTTTAAAAAGTTAACTATTCATAATACTGATGCCTACGATTTTGTCCTAAAATGCACGGGAATGTTTGATTTGATAACTGTGGATATATTCATAGATGATGAAACGCCACAAAAATTTTCAGATAAACAATTTTTATTCGCCATTAGTAGCTTACTTTCGTCTTCTGGAATTATTTGTTACAACAGGATGGTTCCGTTTTCGAAATCTGAAATACTTGAGGACAGGTTAATTAATTCTTTTGAAGAGATAATCGGACCAAATTTGATATATAAGTATGTTACAGGCGGGCGCACAAATAACATGATTGTTTACGATCGCTCATTATTGACAATAAGTTATGGAAACAATAAAAACAATGTCTCCAATTTGTTTTCAACTAAACTAAGTGAATCAATTTAAATAATAATCCAAGATGATAGAACTAAGAAATCAAACGGTAGAAAATATTTTAAATGCGTCAGATTCAACGCAAGTTGCTCTAATAATTAATGAGAGTATAAAAACGCTTAAAAATAATGACACACATGATTTTATAATTGTTCGATTCCTTTCAAAACTGGAGATGTCACTCAAAGAATTGGCAAGATCTCCCATAGACAATCATAAAATTGAATATATAAGGGAAGCGATACGTTGGATAAATAATCATGAGCTGAGTAAGATAAAATTTGATACTAAATAGCATAAATTTCCCTAACAGATGAAACAATCAAAAGAATTGACTATAAAAAAAATCCGACAGTCAAAAAGTGCTTCAGATATTGAAATGTTGATTGATAAAGAAGTATTGAAATTATCTAAAAGTAAAGTTGAGGGAGCGGCTGTTTCAAAATTTTTGAAAGAGTTTAAATCTGATTTGTTGAAAATTAATGCAATAGAGGTTAGCTCTGATGAATGGGAGAATATCAAAAAAGCAAGATTGCATTTGATTTTTTTAATAAAATCTGTAGCCTCCTAATGTCCTGTTAAATGGTTGGTGAGAAATGAAAATATTTTTTTTGGCACTAAAATAATTAAATATATTTTTGACCACTTTTTTAGCAATATAGCATATAAGCGACTGTTACGAATTGTTTTACAAGCCCGGAATGAATTAATAATATTATGAACAATGTTCAACTAATTATTTCATCTTTAATTTTAGCTGGTGTAGGATTAATTATAATTCCAGTTTTACCATCACGAGCAAGAGCGATTACCAATTTACTTTTCGTTCTATTAATTGCAGTAGCAACCTCAATTCCTGCCATAGAAGCCCTTATCGGAAATCCTGTTGATTTTATAATTTCTGGAGCATCATTCTTCGATAGCATTCCTGTACGCATCGATGCTCTCTCTGCATGGTTTATACTCATTATCAATTTTACCTGCATGAATGGAGCTTTGTACGGCATTGGTTATATGAAACCTTATCACGGACAAAAAAACAACCTTGCGTTACATTGGATGCTGTTTCTGATTTTTCAAACTTCAATGCTGTGGGTGTGCATGTTGCAGCACGGTTTAGCTTTTCTTATTGCATGGGAATTGATGTCGTTGTCATCCCTTTTGTTGGTAATTTTTGAACACCAAAAACGAGATACGTTAAAAGCAGGGATTAATTATATGGTACAAATGCATATTGGAGTGGCCTTTCTCAGCATAGCATTCGTATGGATTTATTTTTCTCAAGGGGCATTTGATTTTCGTGCAATCGGTGATTTTTTCAATTCAAATCCAAATGGTGGGTTGTTTGTATTGTTGTTTATTGGTTTTGGCATCAAAGCGGGATTTATTCCTTTGCATTCATGGCTTCCGCATGCTCATCCGGCTGCGCCATCTCATATTTCAGGGGTGATGTCGGGAGTAATCGTAAAGATGGGCATTTATGGAATCATTCGCTTTGCGCTGATGTTAAAGAGTGATTTAATTTTGATTGGGGATTTAATCCTTATACTGTCTGTATTAACAGGAATATATGGTATACTCAATTCATCTGTGCATCGTGATTTCAAAAAAATGCTGGCCTATTGCACCATCGAAAATATTGGAATTATTGGAACTGGTATCGGGCTTATGTTAATCGGCATGGGAATGAATAATCCTGTGTTGATCGTACTAGGATTAAGCGGGGCTTTACTTCACACGTTGAATCATTCACTTTTTAAATCCCTGTTATTTTTTTCTGCCGGGGCAGTATATCAACAAACGCATACAAGGAATATGGAGAAACTTGGAGGTTTGATTCATAAGATGCCCCAGACGACTGCATTTTTTTTAATTGGAGCTTTAGCAATAGGTGGATTACCCCCTCTTAACGGTTTTGTTTCGGAATTTATTATTTACAATGGATTTTTAGAGGGAATCAATACATTCGGATTAGTTCATTCCACGCTGCTGATTCTTTCTTTGGCAGGGCTTGCCATAATCGGTGGATTGTCATTACTTACTTTTACTAAAAGTTTCGGAGTAATTTTTCTTGGAAGTCCGCGTGAACCTCTTCATCATGATCCTGTGGAAGTGCCATTGTACATGCGTATTCCTCAATATTTGATTATTGGAATTATGTTTTCGATTGGTCTGTTCCCTCAATTTTATTTTTCTTCTGTTCTTCACTTAATCAGCTCAGTCATTCCAATTGCACAGCTTCCTGACCCATCTGCATTAGCTCCTACCATTGCATTAATAAGCGAAATCGGGAAATATTCCCTGGTGTTTTTTTTACTTTTGGCTTTCGTGTTTTTTGTAAGAAATTATTTTGCAAAATCCCGCCAGGTAAGTATCAATACTACATGGGGTTGCGGATATGTTGCCCCATATAGTAAAATGCAATATACCGGAAAATCTTTTTCTAAAACATTGGGTAAGCTGTTTAGTTTTTTTGTTATTGAAAAGAAAAATTATTCAGAAATCACGTCAAAAGAAATTTTTCCTGTTTCAAAAAATCATTCATCCTTCTATTTGGATTTCTTTGAAAATACTATTTTTCATCGCGTAATAAAACTTATACTTTATAACATGAACCATTTTCAATTTATTCAAAATGGCAAAATTCAGATGTATGTTCTTTATGGTATATTCTTTATCCTGCTGGTGTTTTTAGGGACTTTTTTTCAATTGATCTGATGGGCATTATTCAACTATATGTGATTGTCGTGCTAGCTGGACTCATGGCGATTCCTTTTCTTACAGTAAAATGGAAGGGAATTGTTACTATATCGGTTGTCATTCTGACAGCTATTATAAGCGGTTTTGCCGGACTGAATGCCCTATTGGGCAATACGATGGATTTTGTTTTATCCGGAAGTATTGTAACTGGGGAAATTCCGATAAGGATTGATGCCTTATCCGGATGGTTTATTCTTCTGATCAATTTCACGTTTATTACTGGAGGTTTGTATGGTTTACAATACATGAAATCATATAGAGATCAAACATCTAAAATTTCACTTCATTGTATTTCATACCTGCTTGTTCAATCTTCGCTGACGGTTATTTGTGTGATTCAAAATTCACTGATATTCCTGTTTGCATGGGAAATTATGGCGCTCGCCTCTTTTCTGCTTATCATTTTCGAGCACCAGAAACAGGAAACGCTGAAAGCCGGGATTAACTTCCTTATTCAATCCCATATTTGCATTGTAATGCTTTATATTGGTTTCATTTGGGTTGCATCCCGAACCAACTCGTATGACTTTAAGGCAATCTCCGAATTTTCTGCTGCTTTCTCAACTTACACAAGCCTTGCATTGTTTCTGTGTTTTTTTATCGGATTTGCTATTAAGGCAGGATTTGTGCCTTTTCATACCTGGTTGCCACATGCCCATCCAGCGGCTCCTGCCCATATTTCAGGAGTAATGTCAGGTGTTATTATCAAAATTGGTATTTACGGAATCCTGCGCATGATATTATTGATAAAAACGGATTATACGGTTTTAGGATTTATTATTCTGATGATTTCTGTTATCTCCGGGGTTTACGGTGTAATGCTTGCAATTGTTCAGCATAATCTTAAAAAACTGCTTGCTTATCACAGTATTGAAAACATTGGAATCATTGGAATAGGAATAGGATTAGGAACAATCGGAATAGGGACAAACAATTTATTATTAATCTTACTCGGTTTTGGTGGAGGATTGTTGCATGTATTTAATCACTCTCTTTTTAAGTCATTATTGTTTTATGGTGCTGGCAATGTATACCAGGCTACTCATACTATGAACATTGATCATTTGGGTGGCTTGATAAAAAAAATGCCGCAAACTTCTGTTTTATTTCTTGTTGCATCATTGGCTATTTGCGGCTTTCCACCTTTCAATGGTTTTATTTCCGAATTTCTTATTTATTCAGGTCTGTTCAGAGGAATGGAAAATAGTCCCTTGCTTCATTTACTTGCTTTATTATTTTCTGTTTTTGGTCTGGTAGTTATTGGTGGTTTTGCCATGCTTTGTTTTACCAAGGCTTTTGGAGCGGTTTTTCTTGGAAATTCCCGCCATCATTTTAATCATTCTCCAATTGAAGCAAACATCGGAAAACTTATTCCAATGTATTTTATAGTAACCTTAATTTTTTCTATTGGTATTTTCCCGAATTTCTTTCTTCAATTATTGTCTGGCTCCATCAAATTATTTTCAGATAAAATTCAGCCCGGAAGTTTTTGTGATATTGCAGCAAATAATAATTCTTTGGCTTCTGCGTCGGGTACAATGCAATACATTGGATGGTACGCTGTTGGAATTATCCTTCTTTCAGGTTTCATCTTTTTTATTCGTAAAAAAATGACAGCCCAAAAAACAGTTGTAATTGCGCCCACATGGGGATGTGCATATGTTGGGGATACCACCAGAATGCAATATACTGCCAGTTCCTTTATTCATTCTTATCGAAAGTTGGTGGAACCACTTTTATCCATTCACAAAAAGAAGCGGGAAGTAAAAGGAGTTTTCCCTCAGGAGGGATGGCACGAAACACATCCTCAGGATAAGTTGGAAGAATGGTTTATTAAAATTCCGTTGAGATATGTTAGATTTTTTTTCGACAAGTTCAGGTTCCTGCAAAATGGCAAGCCTCAGTTTTATATTTTGTATGGGGTTGTTTTTATTTCGCTTATTTTAGCTGTTCCTTTATTATATGAAGCTGCAAAGAAGGTAATTGAATTTTTAAACCAGATTTAGATGTGCTGATTTATTGATGTGCTAATGTGTTGATTTGAGGTATGTTAATAACTATTTACTATTATCTATTTACTAATAACTATTTACTAATAACTATTTACTAATAACTATTTACTAATA